>NZ_CP142396.1:1805940-2106930 GCF_035934735.1 Sedimentibacter sp. MB31-C6 | reverse complement strand
TTATACTCCTCATTTGCCAATTATCGTTATTCATTCAAAAGTATAGCGATTGTTAAAAAAGAACACGCAAATAGCATGCCAAAAAACTATATTTACATATAACATATATTTTATTGTAATTTATAACAATAAAATATATGTTAATAGTAATTTAAATAATAATTATTTTATTTTGTTCAAAATTTTTACTTTATACGTTCATTATTTTAACTATTCTAATTCCATTTCCTTCAGTTTATTCCACAAACTCGTCCTGCTAATTCCTAATTTTCTTGCTAAATTAATTTTATTATCAGTTTCATTATATAACTTTTTAATGATTTGCATTTCCATATCTTTTAAATTAGATATTTTAATATCTATTGAATTGATATTGTTATCTTCATATCTTTCGTAACTAATTAAATCATGATATAATTCTTCTAAAAGTTTAAATTTATCTGGAAAATCATTAGACAGAATTACAAATTTCTCAACAAAATTTTGTAATTCTCTTATATTCCCATGCCATCTATAATTTTTTAGTTTCTGCACAAAAACATGCGGAAGATCTAATTTTTCTTTATATGAATATAATTCCAGAAACCTATTAATTAATAATATTATATCATCTTTTCTTTCTCTTAATGGTGGTATTTTTAAATTTAATACATTCAGCCTATGAAACAAGTCTTCTCTAAAAGTGCCTGATTTTATACGCTTTTGTAAGTCAGCATTAGTAGCAGCTATTATTCTAGCATTTATAGGAATCATTTTATTCGCACCAATACGCATAATCGTCTTTTCTTGTAACACACGAAGTAACTGCGCTTGTGCTGATAATGATATTTCTGATACTTCATCAAGAAATACCGTACCATTTTCAGCCAATTCAAAAATTCCTACTTTACCACCCTTTTTTGCACCTGTAAATGAACCTTCTTCATAACCAAACAATTCACTTTCAAGTAGACTTTGAGGTAATGCAGCACAATTTATTGCTACAAAAGGTCCGTTAGATCTATTGCTATAATTGTGTATACTACTTGCTAAAAGCTCTTTTCCAGTACCACTTTCGCCAACAATTAGTATGTTTGCATCTGACTTACTGTAACTCTTTGCTCGTTCAATTAATTTAATTATAGGATTTGATTGTCCTATTATATCTTCAAAATTATACTTAGCCTTTAACCCTAATCCTTCATTTTTATATTCTATTTCTTTTGACTGTGTATTTTTTCTTATTTCCTTATCAACTTGCTTAACCGTAATAGCATAACCTATTATATCTTTATCAATAGATAACTGAATTTTAGCAACATTAAATGTCTTTCTATTATATTCTGCTGTATAGTTATTCTTACCTAAAGATAGTTCATTAAAAAATTCAGTACTTTCAGTTAAAAAACTTAAACTTCTACCTATATACATACCTTTATTTATACCAACAAACGAACATAGAATATCTGTTATAAATATTATGTTTTCTTCTATGTCTGTAAATACAATCCCGTTTTTCAACTCCTTAGCAAAGGAGTTTGTCATATTGCTAACTTGAATATGCTTCTTTGTTATATCTATTATGCTAGCAGCTTGCTCAAAAGCTTTGTAAATTGTTTCTCTATTAGAATATACCATTAATGACTTCATATTATAACTTCTTGCTATATCTATGGTATAAGCCCCAATTCCAACTATTACACAATCTATATGATCATTATTAATATGAGATATTCTTCTTTTTAGTTCATCTTCCGTTTTATATTCATATATCGTTAACTCATCTTCTGATAAATCTAATAATTCTCTAATAAATGAAAAATCATATGATATTATTATATCATCGTATAATAGTACAAAAATATTTTTACTATATTGTTTAGCTTTTAATAAAGTAATCAATAAATCTGTGGTGGTTACTTCTATATTGATAACTGGTATATTAATAGCTTTTCTTATTAATGCACCTGTTATTCCTCTACTTATAATTATATCATAATTTTGTGCTTCATAATTTTTTGCTACTTCTACAGCTTCATCAAGCACCACTTCCTCAACTTTTATGTGATAATCTTTGATTTTATTAAACTCTTTTGCTATTTCTTTCATTTCTGGATATGCCGAATAAATAACTGCTATTTTATACAATTGTCATTACCTCCTTAAGAAAATAAATAGTAGCTATATTTAAATAATTTTTTTAAGTTCAAAATTTAAATAATCGCTCGAAACGCAATAAAACAAAATATCATCTATTTTTCCTTCTCTAACATTTTTATGCCCTTCTTCACCATGAAGGTGTCCATAGATACAAGTATTAACTTTATACTCTTTTAAAAGAGAAAAAAATCTATTAGCGCTTCCATCATTTTCAAAGGGTGGATAGTGAAGCATGACAATTATATTTTTATCACTATTTTTTGAACCTTCAAGGGATATTCTAAGTCGGTTTAATTCTCTTAAATATATTTTTTCATTGGATACATCAGTTGTATGTTCTTCCATAGTATCCCATCCCCTAGTTCCACATATTATAGCTTCATCAAATTCATAACTATTATTTTTTAAAAATTTAATAGTTTTTAAACCTATATTTTCTAACTTGTTTGACGTTCCCCACCAATAGTCATGATTGCCTTTACCAATAATTTTTGTTCCCTTAAGGTTATCTATTTTATATAAATCTTCTTTTGCTTCATCTAATTTAACAGCCCAAGAAATATCACCTGGTACTAAAATTAAATCATCATCGCATACTGTTGACTGCCAATTTGACAATATTCTCTCTTCATGGTTTATCCAATTGTCACCAAATATGTTCATGGGTTTTTCATTTCTACTATCAAAATGTAAATCTGCTATAGCATATATGTTCATACAACTAATCCTTTAAAGTTTTATATAATTGAACTTTACATTCAACTCTTTAGCATACTCAACTTCTCTTTCTTGACAAGTAAAAAGAATAACTTGTCTTCTTTGACTTTCTCTCGACAACATTTCAATTGACTTTTTTAGTCTTTTTGAATCATATTGAACAAAACTATCATCAAGAATTAAAGGAATATTTTGATTCCCACTTAAAACATTACTCAATCCAATTCTAAGAGATAAATAAAGTTGATCTAGTGTTCCTCCACTTAAGCTGTCAATATCAATATATCTGTCCTTATTATCTTCTGCTATAACTGAAATATTCATTTCTTCATCTATTATAACTTCTCGATATTTTCCTCCAGTTAAATAACTAAAATTATCACTTATAGACTTTCTTAACAAAGGCATGAAATCACCTTTAATAGAATCAGAAATTTTATTTATTTTTTCAGCTGCAATATCTGCAATTTTTATCTTTTCTATATATGAACTTTTTTTATCTTCATAAAATTCAATTTCTTCTTCTACCTCTGCTAAACTTCTTACATTGTTTTCAATGTCATCTATTTCTTTGTCAATATTATTAATTTTATCTAATATAATGTTCTTTTCATCATTTAATTTAAATATCTTTAGCTGATGTTCCTTTTTATCCAATTCTTTTACTTCATATAAAGCAACATTTTTTGTCTTTTCTTTAAGGTCATTAAAATTTTCATTTCCAAGGAAATTTTGAAGAATACTTTCGCAATATTTCTTCCTCTTATTTAAATTCTCATAAATTTTATATTGTTCTACAACTTTATTAAAGCATTCTAACGTATCCATACCATTTGAACTTAAAATCATATGGAGTCTTTTCTCTTCAAAAGAAATTTCTTTATCTAATTTATTTAAGTCACTTTTTGTTTGTGCAATTACTTTTTTTATATTTATTATATCTTCTTTAACTGTATCTTTATTATTGTATATTTCATTGACCTTTTTTATATTTTCTGATGAAACTTCATTTAAATTAAATATTTTTAAAGTTTCCTTTATATTATTATTTAATTCTATATTAGCTATTTCTATTTTTTTAACACCATCTTCATCAAATTTTAAAAGCCTTAATTTTTCTTCTGCGATATTTTTTTTGTTATATTTCTTATCAAAATTACTTTTTAAGTCATCAAAATCTGTACAGCCAGATTCTTTTATAATTTCATCCATTTCTTTCAATAAATTGTCTTTATTTAATAAATTATCAGCATGCTCACATTCCATACCATCAATTTCTTTAGTCGCATTCAAAGCGCGTTTTCTTTTCTTTGTAGATGAAAAGAAGCATAAAATACCAGGTATAGCTATTGCAGCTCCTCCATAATACTCTATAATTTGGTTATAATAAGCCATATATGCAGAAAAACCTGCACAACCAACAAATGCTAAACCTAGAAGTCCTAAAAGAAAGCCCTTCAAATTTTCTGATTTTCTGAAACCCTTCATATTTTCATATGAATTATCATCAATTAAAGTTTTAATAATCTGTATTTTTGCATTAATTTCTTCTGCATCATTATATCTATTTATAAATTCATTAATTTCTTTTAAATTAATATCTTTTATACTGTCGTATCCTAATTTAATTTTAGATTTCATATCTTTAATATTTTTGTTATTAATTTCATAAGATTTAAAATCAACATTAAATTTCTCTAAATTAAAATTTTCTTTAATTTTATTTGATAAATTATTTTCTAAGTTTTCAAGTTCCTTTTCTTCTTCATCCTTTTTATTTCTTAAAGCTTGTCTATCCTTTTCCATTGAATTTAATATTTTATCTAGTTTTAAAGCTTCTTCATAATCTTCTTTAGAAAATTTCGGAATTTCGTAATGCTTATATTCTAGCAGCTTTTCGTTTATTTCATCAAGTTCCTTTTTTATTGGTTCAGTCTTAAGAAATTTATCCTTTTTAACTGATAATTCATAATCTTGTATTTCTTTATTGAGATTTTCTATTCTTATATTTAGTTCTTGTACTTTGTTATTTAATCTTTTCTTTTCCATTGCCAAAAACATTACTTGCCCTTTTGAATTTAAGGTGAGTTCTTTAGCTTTTTCTAATTCCTTTAAACGTAGAGTATATTGACCTAATAATGATTTTGGGTTATCTTCACTTCCGACTTCTTCTTTTATATTTCTTAATGAAGCTAAAATTCTATCCATTGATACTGATTCATCTCTTGTATTACTTAAATTAACAATTTTTTCTTTAAGTTCTCTAGATAATTCTTTATCTGTTTTATTTCCTAACTGTTTAATGCTAACAGTATTTTTAAAAGAAGACTTGTTAATATTAAAAAAATATTCCCCTGGAGCTTCAATATTTATTTCTTTTATGATAGGATTTTTATTTTCATCAATCTCTTTATTGAATACTTGAGCATTACCTAATATAAAGTCCTTAGCTATATTGTATTTTTTGCCATAAATATCCCATATACTCATAGAGCCCTTATAGAGATTGCTATTCCATGGCTTATATTTATTAAACAAGGCTTTACCCTTCTCATCTTCATCAAAACCATACAATACAGCCTCTATAAAATTATGTATTGTACTTTTTCCAGCTTCATTTTCTCCGTATATAATATTGAAGTTTTTTCCTAAGTACATTCTTTTGTAAATGAATTTCCCAAAGGCTCTAAGATGTAATTTATTTATATACATGCTATTTAACCACCTTTTCTTTTCTTAGAACTTCAAATCCTAACTTAAGTGCTTTTTGCTCTAATTTATTCTGTAAATTTTCAAATTGAAGTTTATAACTCTCAACTATATTAAATTCATTATCTACATATTTTTTTTCTTCTGTACTTTTGTATGTAAATTTTTCATCAAATTCAATATAGTAAAAGAATTGTTTCGCTTCATTTTCTATTTCATCCATGGATATTTCCGTATTTACAAATCCTGTTAAAATTATCTTTATGTAATCCTTTATATTAGAAAATGTGTCTCCAGAGAACTTTATTAAATCGAGGGTTTTATTATATCCAAAAGTAGAATCTAACTCAATTTCTCTAATAATAAACCTTCTTTTTGCTATAGGATGAAAGTCAAAAAATATATTATTTTTTTCGAGAATTCCCTTAACAATACCATGTTCTTTAACTTCCTCAAAAGACAATGGTTCAGGAGTTCCACAGTATATAACATTATTTTGTACTTTTTCATAGTTATGTTTTCCACCTAAAGCACAATAATCAAATTTATTTTTAATCAAATCTGCATTAATAGAAAGCATTTCATCTTCCATATAAGTATCACAACTTAGTAATAGAATATTTAATTTATTTTGCTCAACAGAAATGTCATAAATTAGCTGAGAATTATGATTTTTTGAAGCTTTGTCCCAACTTAAAGAATAAAGACATACGTTATCCTCAGGAAACATTAATTTTTGAACTGAATTTGTACTTTTTATTATATAAACATTTTCAGGCCATTCCACATATTCATACATACTATTAATATTGTAGGCATCACTACGGCCACATGATATAATTATATTAGTATTTTTTATGGATTCAAATATTTTCGCAATTTTATTTAATAATTTAAAGCTGATATATTCACTTTCAGTCAAATCACCAACAATAAACAAATATTGCACGTCTTCATCCTTTGCAATTCTAATGATTTCTTCAAAAGTATCCCATAGTTCTTCTCTTCGTTTTTTGCGTTCCTTTATACTGAATTCTTTTATATTAAACTTCATTCCTAAATGTATATCTGATGTATGTATAAATTTAAATTTCATATTAACATCCCCACTTTGCCAGTTACCTTTTGTATTTGATTTTCAAATTATCTACTCACTTCTTAAGTATATAATATATTAATATATTGTATCACAATTTATTTTCATCTTCAATATAATGTATAAAAAGAGTTGCTTCGCAACGCCGCTAGGGGGACCTATGTCCCCCTTCGGCGTAAAAATGCTTTATTAAAGCATTTTTACTGAGCACCCCCCTTAACGGCAAGGACGTTCCGTCCTTTGCAATCCTCGTTTTTTATTATATAGGAAAGGAGAACTTTCCTATATAATAAAAAAGAAAAACCCCCAAGGGATTTTTTTATTCTGCTAATTCATATAATTTTTCTAAACTTATAATTATAACCTTTGAACGATTTATTTCAATAATTTTATCTTTTTGCATTTTTGATATTTCACGAGACAAAGAAGGTCTAGTAACGTTCAAAAATTCTGCAAGTTCTTGTCTTTTCATAGGTATATCAAATGTTAGCTTTTTTGTTTTTTTATAAATTGATATTAAATAAATTGCAATTCTTTCTTTTAATGTTTCAGCATTAAGTATAGTCATTTTATTATTTAACATAATAATTTTATCAGATAAAATAGACAACATATTACTAATTAATTTTCTATGAAAATTACATACCTCAGAACACATGCCTGTAAATATCGAATAAGGTAAAAAAAGTGCTTTACTTTCACCTGAGCTAACAAGATCGTAAGGTGCTTCTTTGGTTGAAGAAAAGATTAGTGCTTCTCCAAACAAATCATTCAATTCTAATGTAGTAATAATAACCCTTGTTCCGTTATATTTTTGAGTAACTAAGTTAAATTCGCCTTCCAAAACTATACCAATATTATTTATTATGTCTTGTCTTTCAAATATAATTTGATTATTGTCAAATTTTTTAACAATACCATTACCGCATAATAAAATTTTCTCAATTTCTTCTTCTTTTATTCCATCAAATAGAATGTTGTCTTTAATTATATTTATAGTATTGCTCATAGTTAATCTCCATACACAATATTATATTTTTAATATTCTACTTCTTTTAAAAATAAATCTTTAGATAGTGCCATGTAAGCGATAGCTTACTAATTATTTACTATTGAACTCATCTTATTATCATTATATATTATTAATTATAATTTACAAGAATTATTCATGTGGTAAGAATAAAAACTTATACAGCCTCTTTTAAAGGACTACCGTAATTTCTGGAATTATATATTCCTAGTAGTTCTTTTTCAGTAATTTCTCCATTCTTAACATCTAATATAACATTACCTTGATCCATCATTATTATTCTATCTGAATACATAATTGCATCTTTAACATTATGTGATATCATCATAGTAGTAATACTATGAGTTTTTATTAATTCTTTGGTTTTATCCATTATAAGTCTTGATGTCTTTGGATCTAATGCGGCAGTATGTTCATCTAATAATAATAAATCTGGTCTCTTTATAGTTGCCATTAAAAGGCTTAAAGATTGCCTTTGCCCTCCTGATAAAAATTTAACTTCTGTATCTAGTTTATTTTCCAAACCTAAATCTAAGGTTTTTAATAGTTCTTTAAATTCTTCTAATTTATTTTTATTAATAAGTCTTCTCAAACTAAATTTCTGACTTTTTTTATCTGCCAAAGATATATTCTCCAATATAGTTAAGGAAGGAGATACGCCCATTGAAGGATTTTGATGTACTCTACCTATATACTTGGCGCGTTCGTTCTCTTTTAAATTATTTATATTTTTACCTTTTAATATAATATCTCCTCTTTCTTGTTTCAAAACACCACTTATTAAATTAAAAAGGGTGCTTTTACCACATCCATTAGCTCCTAATATGCCTGTACATTCACCTTTATTTATATTTATATTAAAGTTTTCAAATATTTTTGTTTCATTATCTGTGCCAATATTAAAACTTTTAGATAAACTCATGATTTCTAACATTTTTACACCCCTTCAGTAATTTTTACTTTCCTTTTTGTAATGTTTTTAATGTCCAAACTAAATGTATTGTAACTTAAAAATCCTATAACTATTATTGCATTTATCGCTTTTAAATCTGTTGGTTCTAGTCCTAAATCTATTGCAACTGCACCAATAAACTTATAAATAACTGCACCAATTATTGCTCTAGTTGTATTTTTTAGTTTAAGTTTTTTAAACATTGTATCTCCAACTATTACTGATGCTATTGCTACTACAATAATTCCTGTCCCCATGGTTATTTCTGCAAATCCTTGATATTGTGCCATTAAAGCTCCACTTAATGATACCAATCCATTTGATAGCATTAAGCCTATTAATTTATACTTATTGCTATCTTCTCCCAGAGATTTAACCAAAGTTTCATTATCTCCTGTTGCTATGAGTAAGTATCCTACTTCTGTTTTCAAAAACATATCCATCAATGTTTTTACAGCTACAACTACTAATACTAATACGATGACAACTTCCATACCATCAAATATTGAGCTATAGTTAAATAGCCCAATATTTGATTTGCCATTTAATCTTAAGTTTACAGAATACAAAATTGTCATTGTAAGTATTCCTGAAAGAAGTGCTTTTATTTTCAATTTTATATTTAATGTGTAAGTTATTAGTCCTGCCAAAGTTCCTAATAAAAATGCTAATATTGTACTTGTTATTGGACTCATGCCAGCAGTTATAAACTTTGCAAATACAAATGCTCCCATGGGAAATGTTCCTTCAACAGACATATCTGCAAAATTCAGTATTTTAAATGTAATCATCATTCCAATTGCCAATATTGAAAAAATAAGCCCTTGTTCAATTGATGTAAGTAATAATGTATTCATCATAACCTCCGTTTATATTCTTCACTACGCTAGAATGACAAAGTCTGTCATTCTAAAGACGCAGCCTGAAGAAAATCCATTTGTTCACTTGTTGCTCATCTATTATTCACCTACGAATTCTGCTCCTTCAAATGCTTGGTGTTCTTTTGTTAAACCTAATATTTCAACAGTCTTAGTATTAACCTTCTTTTCAAATTCAGGTGAAGTCTGAACAGGTATATCTTTCACATCAGTTTTATCGACTAAAATTTGTTTAGCAATAACCGCTGATTGTTTACCGATTGCATAGTAACTAATTCCTTTTGAAACTAATATTCCTTCATCAACATGAGTTCCATCAGCTGACACAGTCAATAACCCATTTTCTCCTGCTAGCTTAGCTACAAGGGATATAGATGATGCAACCATATTGTCAGTAATTATATACAAACCTTCTGCTTTTTTAGATATTGTATCTACCGCTTGGGGAATATCATTAACAGTTGTAATGCCTACAGTTTCTAATTCAAGACCTAGTTCTTTTGCAATTTCTTTTGTTTGATTTACTTGAACCTCTGAATTTGATTCTCCGATATTATAAATTATTCCAATAGTTTTAATATCTTCTTTAATGTCCATAAACAGCTCTAAGTTCTCTTTAATTGGTGCTGCATCAACAACTCCAGTAATATTATTGTCAGTAACATTCATATCTGTAACAAGTTGCGAAAATACCGGATCTGTTACTGCTGTAAATACCATTGGTATGTCAGTTCCTTCTATGGATTGTTTCGCTGCTTGAGCAGTAAGTGTAGCAATTGTAAATATTAAATCCACATCATCCTTAACAAACTTTTCTGCAATCATTTGAGCATTTGCTATGTCACCTTGAGCGTTTTGGTCTACAAATTCAACGTTTATGCCTTGACTTTCTAATTCATCAACAAATCCCTGTCTCGATGCATCAAGTGCTGGATGCTGTACCAACTGGGAAATACCGATTGTGAATTGTTCATTTTCATTTTCTGATTTTTGTTCTTCTATATTATCTGTTGGTGCATCATTTACTTCAGTAGTATTGTCTGAACAGCCTGTTAAAATTATTGGAACACATAAACATAAGGCTAATATTATTTTAAATACTTTTATTTTCATTATATAATCCTCCAAAATACATTTAAATTTATATATTATAACTTTGGCCAAAGTTTAAAATATCGTAAAATAAAAAATCTTTCATTCCTATAAATATATTTACATTTGCAAATATACTTATAGGGACGAAAGATTCCGCGGTACCACCCTTATTATGATATGATAATATCATCACTCTTCGAGGTCTAACAACCTCTAACCCTTTAACGTAGGTAAACGTGTTTGTCTACTCGGTCTTCCTTTTAACAAACCTGCTCCGTAGTGTATATTATATTTCTCCGCTACTGGCTCTCAGCTACCACCAATTCTCTGTAAACGTATAAAATATTTTTCTCTACATCAATGCTTTACTTATTACATCGTATATTACTCTAATTAATTTTAAATGTCAAGAGTTTTTTTAAAAAATATAAAAAATATAAAAAATATAAAAATTAAAAATATAAAAAAGGGAACGATAAATTATTAATACATTATCCATCGCTCCATAATTATTTTTCTATTTGTTTTGCATTATCTATGCAACAATAGAAGATAAGTAATTATTTAAGTTGTTTTTCAATGTGTTAAGTTCTTTAGATAACTCTTCAGGTATTTTACTGCCAAATTTCTTATAGAATTCTTCAATACCTGCAACATCTTCTAACCACGACTCACAATCAATAGTAAGTAAATTTTCTAACTGTTTATGTGATATATTCAATCCTTCAAGCTTTATATCTTGAACTTTTGGTAAATATCCAATAGGGGAAACTTCTGCATCCACCTCTTTGTCACATCTTCTTAATATCCACTCTAATATTCTAAAGTTTTCACCAAATCCTGGCCATAAAAACTCTCCATCTTCATTTGTACGGAACCAATTAACATGGAATATTTTTGGAGCATTATTAATTTTCTTACCCATGTTAAGCCAATGTGCAAAGTAATCTCCCATATTATATCCACAGAAAGGAAGCATTGCCATAGGATCTCTCCTTACAACTCCAACTTTTCCTGTAGCAGCTGCCGTAGTCTCTGAAGCTAGTATTGAACCTACAAAAACTCCATGTTGCCAATTACGAGATTGATAAACAAGAGGAGCTGTTTTTGCTCGTCTACCACCAAATATAAAAGCTGAAATAGGAACTCCATTTGGTGATTCCCATTCAGAGGAAATACTAGGACAATTTCTTGCAGGAGCTGTAAATCTTGAGTTAGGGTGCGCTCCTTTTTCTTGAGATTTTTTACCATTCCAAGGATTACCCTTCCAATCAAGTCCATTTTCAGGAGGATTGTCATCAAACTTCTCCCACCATATAGTATCATCATCTAAGTTATATACTACATTTGTAAATATTGTATCCTTCATTGTAGACATCATAGCATTATAGTTAGATTTTTTACTTGTTCCTGGAGCTACGCCAAAAAATCCTGCCTCTGGATTTATTGCCCACAAAGTTCCATCTTCTTTTATTCGAAGCCATGCTATATCATCTCCAACAGTCCAAACTTTATAACCTTTTTTCCTATAAATTTCAGGTGGTATAAGCATCGCTAAATTAGTTTTACCACAAGCAGATGGAAATGCTGCTGCAACATATTTCACTTCTTTTTTTGGGTTTTCAATTCCTAATATAAGCATATGCTCAGCCATCCAGCCTTCCTTCCAGCCTTGATATGATGCAATTCTTAAAGCAAAACATTTTTTCCCTAATAAAACATTTCCACCATATGCAGAGTTACAAGACCATATCGTGTTATCTTCTGGAAAATGGAAAATGTATCTATTGTTTAAATCTAAAGTGCATTTAGAATGTACCCCCCTTACAAAGTCATTCGAATCACCAAGTACGTCTAAAGCTTTTTGACCTATCCTAGTCATAATATTCATGCTGAGTACTACATAAATTGAATCAGTTATTTCAAATCCAACTTTAGAAAACGGGGAACCGATAGGACCCATAGAGTAAGGTATTACATACATAGTCCTTCCTATCATTGAATTTTTGAAGATTTCCCTTCCTAGCTCATAAGCATCATCAGGACTCATCCAATTATTATTAGGTCCCGCATTTTCTTTTTCTCTAGAACATATAAAAGTTCTATCTTCCATACGAGCTACATCATTGGAATGTGACTTATGATAGTAACATCCAGGATATTTTTCCTTGTTTAATTGCTTTAGCTCACCGGTGCTGCATCCTTCATTGCGAAGTTTGTTTAATTGTTCATCACTACCATCAATCCACATTACTTCACTAGGATTTGTCAATGATACTATTTGGTTTATCCATTTTAAAACATTTTGGTTTGAAGTCAAAGCTTGCATGTAGACATGCCTCCTATTATTTTATTATATATGTTATATTATATCATAAAAAATAAGTAAATGTGTTATAATATATTACAAACATAGGTATTATATAACGCATTTACTTAAATAGCAATGAATAATTTATATTTCTTTTTATTTTAATATTTTCCTTATGTTACTTAAACAAAGAAGGAATTATAACAAATTTCTTGAGTTTCTTCGGCTTCTCAAAAGTAAGGTATATACTTAAATCAATTACTACACAAAAACAATGACATATTTTGTAATATGTCATTGTTAAAAAACCGGGACGCATACAATGCGTCCCCTACGTCTGTTGATTCATATTATTTCATTATGCAATACGCTGCGTCCCTACGATAGATATTTTACATTGTCCTTTTTTCTATATAATATATAAGTTACGATAATTGTCATTAAAGGACATATATATAGTAAAGATGCGTATGGCCCATATTGATTCGCCGATACACCAACTATTGGTTCTAATAAAAATGAGTTTACATTCCAAGCCATAAGTGGTGCAATAATTACACCAGTATCAGATATTGTTCTCGCTAAGACTATGTTATCTAAATTAAATTCTTTGTATTTTTCTTTCAAAACTTCAGCTGGTAAAATAATACCTACAGTTTGATCACAAGTTATAGTAGTCATCAAGCTACTTATGAATCCAGTTCTCAAAATTAAGCTAACTTTCGTTTTAACGCCCTTCATAAGTTTATTCATCAGAGGTATTAAAATATTCCCTACTTCAAATAGCTTTACGAGAGAAACACCTCCTATTACTACAAGAATTACTTCAATCATAGAAAGCATTCCGCCACTAACTAGCATTGAATTTAATACAACTGAAGAAGTATTGCCTTGATAACCAAATAATATAGCTTTAATAATACTTAAAAATGATGTACCCTGAAATATTATACTTAAAACTATGCCTATTACTACACCAGTGCCTATTGTTACTATTGAGTTAACCCCCAGTATAGATAAAGTAAGGACAATTAAAGGTAATATTAAAAGTAATAGGTTCATGTTGTAGCCTTCAGATATTGCATTTTTATATAAATTAAGCTGACTATAATCACCCGAGGTATAATTTAATCCTATGAAGTAATATACTATTGCTGTTATTATTATAGTAGGAATCAATGTTATCAGTAAACCTTTGACTAACTCTTTATAGCTTTTATTTAAAGTTGTCATAATTAAATTTACTAAGCCTGATAAGGGTGAAATTTTATCTGCAATGAAAGCACCTGAAACTATAACTCCTACCATTATTTCAACTGGAATACCAAGTCCTATTCCAATTCCATTTAACGAAATTCCTACAGTACTAATTGATCCAACAGCTGTACCCATAAACAACGATACTATAACCATTATTAGAAAAGCTGCTACTAAAAAATTAATACCTTCCATATAGGAAAAACCATAATACATAATCGTAGGAACAACTCCTGAAGAAAGCCATATAGAAGTTGTAGCTCCTATAAGTAATATAACTAAACATAAATGTCTAACTTCAAATGCGGCTTTACATATAGTTTTACATAATAAGCCGACACTATATCCGCTTTTATAAAGAATTGCACTTGTAAACAATATTCCCAATAAAAAGCCAACATATAATGGAATTGATAATATAATACAACTTACAATAAAAATTGTACTAATACCCATTATTATAAATGGATTAACTTTCAACTCTTTTTTATTCAATTTTTCACCTCAAAAATTATTGAAAAATCAAAAAATAAAGTATTGGCAAAAAAACAGCTGGTAACATATTACCTACTTTTATTCTTTTAATTTCAAGGAAGTTAAGCCCTATCGCCATTATCAAAACTCCACCAACTGATGTCATTTCATTTATAACAGCATCATTCAATATTGATTGTAAGAATTGTGCCAAAATAGTTATTGTTCCTTGATAAATAAACACACTAATACTTGAAAAAACAACTCCTATACCCATAGAAACAGCCATAGAAATAGAAATAATACCGTCAAGTAGTGCTTTCGAAAATAAAATTTCATTGTTGCCAGTCAACCCACTTTGTATAGATCCTACAATAGCCATAGACCCAACACAATAAACAAGGGTGCAAGAAACGAAACCAGCAGTTATATTGCTTTCCTTGTTCTTCAATTTGTCTTGTACCGCAGCTCCTAGGTTGTCCAACCTTGCTTCAATATCTAATAACTCTCCAATAAATGTTCCAATTAATATTGAAATTATTAAAAGTGTTAAATTTTCACCAGATAAACTTAATTTAATACCTATTGCTACAACCGCTAAACCAGATGCTTTAAGTAAAGAATCAGAAAGTTTTTCAGGTATAATATTTTTAAAGAAAAAACCAACAAGTCCACCTATTATGATTGCTAATGAATTTACTATTGTGCCTAACATATATATTCCTTTCTGTTATAAAAAACTTTCTATGAATTTTTTTACTTCTAAAGAAGCTTTGTATGCTTCATTTTTTGAGGCAATTCCTTCTTCAACAATTGCATTTACAGCTTCCTTTAAAGAATATTCCTTTTGCATTATTTTGTCAAATATAATTCCATGAATTCCTACATTTATTTCTGGCGATTCTTTTTCTTTAAAATCATTATTATAACCTACTAATACATATTCTCCTCTTTCTACATCTATATGATTTAAAAGTTTATCTAGAACTAACTCCACTCCGCCAAAAAAAGAATTTTCGTGAAGTTTCGTAAGCTCCTTACATACACATAAACTCGCATTTGGCATAACATCTTTAATTGCTTCAACTAATTTTATAATTCTTTTAGGAGATTCATATACAACGAATGTTTTAATATGATTATGACGAATATCTTTTAACGATTCAATAAGTTCACTTTTCTTCCTAGGCAAAAACCCATAAAATACAAATTGACTAGTATCTAAACCTGCTATAGAAAGTGCAATTATTGCTGCTGATGCTCCAGCTAAACCTATTACTTCTATATTATTTTCCCTAGCTATTTTAACTAATTCATATCCAGGGTCAGATATACATGGAGTGCCTGCATCTGTAACTAAAGCAATATTTTTTTCTTCATATAAAATTTCGTCAATTATTTCTTGACTCCGGCTTTTTTCATTAAATTTATGATAAGATATAAGCTTTGTTTTTATGTCAAAATAGTTTAAGAGTTTTTGAGTATGTCTCGTATCTTCAGCTAATATTAAATCACATTCTTTTAAGGTTTCAATCCCTCTTTCAGTCATATCTTTTAAATTTCCAATAGGTGTTGGAACTACATATAATTTACTCATCTTTCTCTCCAGTCTTTGTTAAGCGCGTTAGGGGTGCATTGGGGACTGTCCCCGGTGCACCCGGTATTCTTTTCTATGTAATCTTTTATAATTTCTATAAATTTATCTCCATACCTTTCAGCCTTAATTTCTCCAACTCCTGATATATTTAGTATCTCTTCTTTGTTTAAAGGATATTTTGAGCTCATTTCTTTCAATGTAGCATCTGAAAATACTACAAAAGGAGGTACTTTTAAGTTTTCCGAAATTTCTTTTCTCTTTCTTCTCAACATCTCAAACAATTTTTTTTCATATATAATTGATTTACTATCTATTACATCTTTTTTGTTAATTACTTTTTTAATAAATACTTCTTGCTTTCCCCTTAATACAGCATTTCCTAATTTTGATATATTTAAAACAGGATATTTATCTCCTGTAATATTTATAAATCCATCAGCAATTAAATAAGAAATTATTTCTTTAAGTCCTTCTCTATTAAAATCCTTCATTATTCCATATGTACTTATTTTATTAAAATTAAAAGATCTTATTCTTTGATTATTGCTACCTTTAAGTACATCTATAACTACATTCATTCCAAATCTTTCACCCATTCTATAGATACAAGATAGTATTTTCTGAGATTCAATTGTAATATTCTCACTTTGAATTTCACTTAAACAATTACTACAATTATTACAGTTTTCTTTATTATAATTGTTATCAAAATAATTGATTATATGCTTTCTTAAACATTTATCAGTGTTACAATAATTAACCATTTCTCTAAGTTTAGCGTAATCATTTGACTTATTCAAACTGTCACTGCTATTTTCAATAAGAAAGTTGTTCATAACAATATCCGAAGGACTATACAAAAGTATACAATCAGAAGGTTCTCCATCTCTACCAGCTCTACCTGCCTCTTGATAATAACTCTCTATATTCTTAGGCATATTGTAATGAATTACATATCTAATATCCGACTTGTCAATTCCCATACCAAAAGCATTTGTTGCAACGATAATATCTGCATTGTCGTATAAAAAATCCTCTTGATTCTTACTTCTAACTGCATCACTTAAACCTGCGTGATATTTTACGGTCTTATATCCAGATTTTATAAGTCTTTCATAAACTTCATCTGTAAGTTTTCTAGTAAGACAATAAATAATTCCCGATTTGCCTCTATATTCTTCAACATATTTTGATATATATGGATATTTTTTGTTAATTTTAATTACTTCAAACTTTAAATTTTCTCTATCAAAACCTGTTATAATTTCAAAATAATTGTCTAGTCCTATAAGATTAATTATGTCTTCTTTTACAGACTTAGTGGCAGTTGCAGTAAAAGTAGCTACTATTGGTTTTTCTTCTGATATGCCTTTTAGACTTTTAATTTTTAAATAACTTGGTCTAAAGTCATGTCCCCATTGTGATACGCAATGAGCTTCATCAACTGCTATCATTGATACTTTTATATTTTTTATAAGTTCTAAGAAATTTTCAGATTCCAATCTTTCAGGGGCTACGTATAAAAGTTTATATTTATTATCTTTTGTTTCTGACATAATACATTTTAATTCATTTATTGATAAAGTACTATTAATATATGCTGCTGATATTCCTAATTGTTGTAAAGTATCAACTTGGTCTTTCATTAGTGAAATGAGAGGCGAAATAACTATAACTGTTCCTTCCATCATCAATGCTGGAATTTGATAACAAAGAGACTTTCCACCGCCAGTTGGCATTATTGCCAAAACATCTTTATGCAATAGTATATTTTCTATTATTTCTTTTTGTCCTTCTTTGAAAGTTTCATATCCGTAATATTTTTTTAGCAGTTCTAATGCTTTTTCTAACATAGTTCCCCCATCTAAATTTTTCTTACTGTTAAAAAAAGCCTATAAAATTGTTATGTACAATTTTATAGGCTATCAATATGGTGCCGCAGAAGGGACTTGAACCCCCACGGTGTTGCCACCAACGGATTTTGAGTCCGTCACGTCTGCCAATTCCATCACTGCGGCAAAATGCTACTTTAAGATAGTAGCATAATATTAAGTAAAAAGCAAGACTTTTTTTCTGTTTTTATTAGATAACCTACTGGTAATTTTTATTCAATTATAGCTCCCACTTCAATTTCGTCTTGATAATCTTCAATTTCAACTTTTGATATCATATCAAACTTTTTCTCAATTTTATTTGACGTAATATTTATTGTATCTACATCATCAGAAACTCTTTTAATATCCCTTGCCAAAGAATCCCACCTAGTTTTATACCTCTTAAATTCTTTACCCAGCTTATTAAGTTCCTCATGTATAATACTTGCATATTTTTCTCTTTCCATATTCCTTAAAACTACTTGTACGGTAGATAAAACAGACATTAAAGTTGTAGGCGAAGCTATCCATACCTTTTTAGTTCCTGCATAATCTATTAAATCCTGATGATAGGCATTTATTTCTGCAAATATCGCTTCTGCAGGAATAAATAAAATTGCTTGTTCTGAAGTAACATCTTCTATTATGTACTTAGTAGCTATATCGTTAATATGCTTTTTAACATTATTTTTAAAATCTTTTATAAATTGTTTTCTTTCTATTTCTGAAATGCTCTTATCAATCATTCTTTGATAATTTTCTAATGGAAATTTAGAATCAATACAAAGTGTACCTACTGGTTCGGGTATATAAAGAGCCGCATCAACTATAGTATCATTAGGTAATTTTTTTTGCAGTTCATAAATTTTACTACTTTTTTCACCAAATATAGATGATAAAATATGTTTTAATTGTACTTCACCAAAAGTACCTCTACTTTTTTTATCTGTTAATATATCTTGTAAAGATACAATATTTGTTGACAAACTATCTATTTTCTTTTGTGCCTCATCTATTTTTGATAGTCTTTCTAATATATTTCCGAAAGTTTTCTTTGTTTTTTCAAATCCTTCATTAAGCCTTTCTTCTACTCTAATATTAATTTTATCAAGACTTGTACTGATTTTTTCATTTAAAGTAGAAAAGTTATTATTTAAACTTTCAGTGAGTTTATTATTTGAATCATTGATACTTTTAGAAGTATTATCCCGAAAATTACTGAAAGCTTCAGTCATTATTCTTGTATTTTGCTCTAATTTTTCAACTGTCTCCATTTTATTTGTCAAAAGTTCTCTTAATTGTTTCTGCTCTGATTCGGATATTTTTCTTGTAACAGATTCAGTTATATTTGAATTGCTTTGATTTAAATATACCTTTAATTCAGATATTGTTTCTCCTGAATTTTTATTTTGTAATGACTTAATTAATACTACAATATTAATTAATATAGAAAATAAAAGCAAAATAATAATTATTAATTCCATGAAAATACCTCCACTCCATTAATAATACTTTATACCATATATATATGTTTGTCCAATGTTTTTTATTGACATCCCCCACTGTAGAGTATGCATTTTATGCATACCGCGGGACGCATGCAATGCGTTCCCTACAGTAAATTTTCTTTTACTAGAACTTCTGCTATTTGAACAGCATTTGTTGCTGCTCCTTTTCTTACTTGGTCGCCACAACACCACAATACCAGAGAATTTTCACTACTTATATCTTTTCTTATTCTTCCTACATATATTAAATCTTGGTCAGTAGTATCTAATGGCATTGGATATTTTTTATTTACTAAGTCATCTACCAACTTAACGCCTTGAGCCTTTGATAATAGTTCCTTTGCCTTATCCGGTGTTATTTCCTTTTCTGTCTCTATTGTAATAGATTCTGAGTGACTTCTGTACACTGGAACTCTAACACATGTACAATTTACTTTTAAATCAGGATTGTGGAATATTTTTCTACCTTCATTTTGTAACTTCATTTCTTCTTCAGAATACCCCATATCATCAAAGTTCCCTATTTGAGGAATAACATTATATGCAATTTGATATTGGAATGTTTTTATTTCAACAGGCTTGTCTTGATTTGCATCTTGTATTTGCTGTTCCAACTCTTTTATTCCATTAACTCCTGCACCAGAAACTGCTTGATAAGTTGATACAACCATTTTTTTGATTTTAGAATACTTATTTAATTCGCTTAACGCTGTTAATGCTATAATAGTTGAACAATTTGGATTCGCTATAATACCATTATGTTTTTTAACATCTTCATAATTTACCTCAGGTACTACTAGAGGTACATTTTCGTTTAATCTAAATGCGCTACTATTATCAACTACTACAGCTCCTGCTTTAACAGCAGCTGGTGATAATGCTTCACTTATATAATTTTCCGCAGCACACAATACTACATGAATATTTTCAAATGATTTCTCAGTGGCTTCTTCAATAACATATTTATTACCTTTAAATTCTATTTTTTCACCTGCACTTCTCTTACTAGCTAAAAGCTTTAACTCATTTAACGGAAAATTCCTTTCTTCTAAAACTTTCAACATTTCTTTTCCTACTGCACCAGTGGCTCCTAAAATTGCTACATTATATTTTTTCATAATAACTCCTTTTGAATCTCTGTTTTGTATATTAATTATTATAATATCGAATTGGCATAATAAATATTATAACAACATATTTTTCAATGTCAAGTTTTTTGTTTATTAATTGCCTACGATTGTATTAGTTTTACATACACTATAGTTTGCGTGTATATAAAAAGAGTTGCTTCGCAAGGACGTTCCGTCCTTTGCAATCCTCGTTTTTTATTATAGGAAAGGAGAACTTTCCTATATAATAAAAAACGGGACGCATACAATTGCGTCCCTACAAGAAATTACGATTAATTAAAATTAGCTTGTATCTTCCAAATATTATTTTCTTTTATAGCCACCCATTTAACATTATCTTTTTCTATAATTTCTGATGTTCCATTTTTTGTAGTTTCAAGTTTATAATACAAATCTACAGTTGCTTTATTTTCATCATTTTCATCAATTTGATAACTGTATACCTTGTAATTTAATAGATTATTTCCTTTAGATTGTTCTATCTCAACAAATTTCTCAAATTCCTTATCCCTGTCTCCAACAGGAGTCATTAAATACATATAACTGTATCTTTCAGTCATCATTCCTGATAAATATTTATCTGCTGCATCAGAAGGTGATTTTTCTTTATAATCAAGTTCTCCTTTATCAACAGGATAATTTGACTTTTTCTCTATATCACTTAGTATATATGAATAAGGATCATATGAGTTAGCTGGATTCCAAATCATATACTCATTTATACCTAATTCTTTTGCTGCAATTATTTGATCTCTAATTTTTTTAGGTCCATATTCTATTCCAGCCCAATCAAAATCCTGTATCCAAGGTCTTATAATTGGTGGTTTTTCCATAGACGAATTTTTCTCTAACGCTTCTTCCATAGCTCCTTTAACAACTAAATAAGGTTCTGCATTAGGATTCTCTAAATTATACCATCCAGTTGAATAATGGCTAGGATATACCATAGGAGCCATATTATCAACATGCTCTCCCATTAAAATCCATGTTTGTCCTATATCTTCTGGGTAATCATCCCATGTTCTTGTTATCAATCCGAAAACATCTGCTCCTAAAAAAACATTATATGGTTCGAGTTCTTTATAAGCATATTCTAAAAAGTCAGCCACTGCTTCATCTTTATCTCTTCCGTCTCTTCCTGGAAACTCTGTTATAGGATTGTAATGTTTAGCTCCATCAGGAAAACGAACATAATCAAATTGAATTTCGTCAAATCCTAAAAGTGCAGCTTCCTTAGCTATAGCTATATTATAATCCCATACATATTTATCAAAAGGATTTATCCAAGGAATATTCCCGCTGTTAGGGTCCAACCAAGTTCCTCCTGTTTTCAATTGTATTGAATGTTCTGGACTTAATACCGCAAAGTTCTTATCCTTAAAAGCAACTATTCTACCTATTGTATAAATATCATATTCATTTAATATTTCAATCATATTATTAATATCTTTAATAGGAATAGGCGTATTCTCGTTCATATCTTGAACTATTTTAACTTGACTTTCATAGGTAATAAAGCCATTATCATCCTTAACATTTATAACAATAGCATTTATTTCTGTACCAATTGCAAGTCCAACTATTCGTTCAAACTTATTAGCAGCTTCAGCTTTTGGATAAAGTTCATTAATCTTCTTTGTGTCGTTATCCGCCAAAGCTTTTACATACTCGCCATATGCATCAATATTATCTCTATTTAATTCATTGCCCGCTGTATAACCGGTTGCATACAGTGCTTTTACTTCAACTGGTGTTTTTTCTCTTTCTTCTCCTATTGGAACTAAAGGAACATAAAATTCTCCAAGTTCTTCTTTTCTCTTTTTTTCTAATTCTTCTCTTTCTGCTATTTTCTTTTCTAATTCAAGTTTTGCTTTTTCTTCTTCAGAAATTTCATCTTTTTCTTCATTTTCGTGATTTTCTTCTGAAGGTTCTAATATTTCTTCCTCCTCAGGTGTGGATGTATTCCCTTGTACTGGATTAGAACAAGCGGTTAAAATTATTGATAATAATAAAAATATAATAGCGCATTTAATTTTCTTAGTCATAAGTCCTCCCGATTTTGTCAATCAATGTTAATAGATATTAGCAAACAATATACATTCAATTGTTACCCATCACCCAACTGTTGTTAATTAATTGTTCATAATATTTTAACATATTGTATACTCTTAATCAACAAAACTTAACATGTTTTTGTTGTTTTGACATTTGTAATTTTTGTCATAAAAGACTAATATGAACTTATTCCTTGACTTTAATATTCACAAAATATATAATCTTTTTATTAAACAAAACGGAGGTTTTATATGCTTACAGCAATAGTTGGAATCAATTGGGGAGACGAAGGCAAAGGAAGAATGGTAGATTTATTATCTAGCGAATATGATATAGTTTGCCGATATCAAGGTGGTAACAATGCTGGCCATACTGTAATTAATGATTCTGGTAAATATATTTTAAATTTACTGCCATCGGGAATCTTAAGGGCTGATGTTACTAATGTAATGGGCAATGGAATGGTTATTGATTTAGAACATCTCAATGGTGAAATAAACAAATTGAGAAAATCTGGTATTAATATTACTTCAGATAATCTTAAAATAAGCAACAGAGCTATAATATGTCTTCCATATAACGTACAACAAGATATCTTAGAAGAAGAGCGATTAAAAGATAAAAAATTTGGATCTACTAGAAGAGGTATTGCACCTGTTTATGGTGATAAATATTTAAAAAAGGGAATCCGAATGGGAGATTTGTTAAATAAAAAAAGTCTACAATCTAAAGTTAAAGAAATAGTTCAGTGGAAAAACTTACTAATCGAAGGGGGTTATAATTCTACAGCATTCAAGGCGGATGATATATATAACTGGTTAGTAAAATTCTCGGAAGGAATAGAAGATTACATATGTGACACGGGTATATTTCTTGAAAAAGCAATTAAAGAAGGCAAAAAAATTATGTTTGAAGCACAGCTTGGAGCACTTAGAGATATAGATTTTGGTATTTACCCTTATACCTCTTCATCATCTACTATTGCAGCATACGCACCTATTGGTTCAGGAATACCAGGACATAAACTTACAAATACTATTGGAATAATGAAAGCTTATTCTTCTTGTGTAGGAGAAGGTCCTTTTACATGTGAAATGTTTGGCGACGAAGCTGAAGCCTTAAGAAAAGCCGGAGGAGAATACGGAGCTGCTACAGGAAGGCCAAGAAGAGTTGGTCCCTTTGATATAGTTGCATCAAAATTTGGTGTAATGGTACAGGGAGCAGACGTATTAGCGTTAACAAAGCTTGATATATTGTCATACCTAGATAAAGTACCAGTAGTCACTGGATACAAAATCAATGATAAAGTTATAGAATATTTTCCAACAGGAGATTACTTAGATATAGCAACTCCAGTTATCGAATATGTAGATGGATGGAAATGCGATATCAGCAGTTGTAGAAAAGAATCCGACCTACCAGAAAAAGCATTAGCTTACGTAAAATACATTGAAGAAAAAATTGGTTGTAAAATTAAATATGTATCAGTTGGAGCTAAAAGAGAAGATTATTTAATCATGAAGTAATCTCAGATAAAGTATAAGGAGGATTGTATGAGAAACTATGTTATTGAATTAAAAAACAGAGTAAATTTTATAAAAGAAATACTAAATAAATCAAAAGCATCTGGAATAATTTACGGAAACAGTGGTGGTAAAGACAGTGCCTTAGTAGGAATTTTATGTAAAATGGCCTGCGAGAATACTTTAGGAGTAATTATGCCATGTGAATCTAAACGTAACTTTGGAGAAGATATGGAGGATGGTCTAAAGGTTGCTGATCAATTTAATATTGATTATATTACAGTTGACTTAACAAATACTAAAAAAGCATTATTATCTTCTGTTGAAGAAATATCAAATGTTACTGATACAGCTAAAGCTAATATAGCTCCACGACTAAGAATGACAACTCTATATAGTATTGGTCAGAGTAAAAATTATTTAGTTGCAGGTACAGGAAATAAAAGCGAAGTATATATGGGTTATTATACAAAATGGGGTGATGGTGCCTATGATTTCAATCCAATTGCTGATTTAACTGTAACTGAAACATATGAGTTTTTAAGATTTTTAAATGCCCCTGAAAGTATAATTCAAAAAGCACCTTCAGCAGGTCTTTTTGAAGGACAGACAGATGAAAAAGAAATGGGTGTATCTTATTCAGAAATTGATGAATATATAAATACAAGTAACGGAACGCCAGAAGCCATTACCAAAATAAAAAATGCCCACGAAAAAACTGAGCATAAAAGAAGATTACCATTAACATATAATGCGATAAATGATGAACAATTTTGATTCACGCGATTACGTTGTAGGGTTTGCATTTTATGCAAACCGCGGGACGCATGCAATGCGTCCCCTACAAATTACGTCGTTACAGTTTCAATTTTGGTCTTATTATATTGATATAATAATTTATAAATACAGTAAATGCATAATCGTATACTAAAAATAAAACTTGAGCTAAAACTATCATCCACCAGTACAACTTCAAAACAATAAATGCCTTTATTGTAAAGTATAAAATAACAATTAATAAATTAAAACAAATAATCTTAATTATCCAAGAAGTAACTTTTTTATCTATCTTACATTCTATTATAGATTTAATTATGCTATATAACCCAAAAAAAATAATATATGTAATCATTTCAATTTTATTGAAAGTTAAAAAGAATCCAAGTATACATGAAGCAACGTAAAAAACCACTCCGCTTTTAACCCCAAATTCAACTCTTACAATGCCTATTATTAAAGCAGCAGCCGCAAAAAGTATAATTGTATTCGTTTCTATTACAGATGAAAGAATTATAAATAATTGATTTATTCCAAGCAATACTCCTAAATATGCTATATCCTTGCTTTTTAACAGCATGATATTAAGTCGCCCCCCAAACACTCACATAAACAATCTGCACAAATAAGTTGTGTACAACAATCAACGCTATTATTGCCTGAGTTATACCTATATGCTCTATTTTGATATGCTCTTTGCATATTCATAATCTGACTTAGAAAATTTTGATATTCCACATTCCTTGGTTCCATATTCACAGCACGTTGCACATATTGCATTCCTTGACCTACTGAACCAATATTAACAAAACATACTCCCATCAAAAAGTTCCATTCTGCATCTCTGTTTGATATACTATTCAAAGTTCTAATAGCATCTTGAAATCTACCAACATTAATTTGTTGTCTAACTGAACTTAAATTACTGCCATTATTATTATTTGAATTACTGCTATACCCTCCACTTGATCCATAACTAGAACTTGTACCCTTAATTATTTCATCATATGCCCATTGCACTTCTTTAAATTTCTCTTCTGCTAAATCTTGAAGAGGATTGTTTACATTCATATCCGGATGGTATTTTTTTGCTAACTTCCTATAGGCACTTTTCACCTCTTCTTTTGATGCGCCTCTCTTCAAACCTAATACTTCATATGGATCTTTCATCAATAATCTCCTTCTTTTGCTTATTCAACTTACCCTGTATTCCTGAGTATATTATGTTATCTATAATTCCCTTATCTTGTAACAAAGGTAATTTTTCAACTTCTTCACTTAAAAATGACAAATTTAAAATTAACAAACTATTTGCATATTCATCAACATTTTGAGATTTTATATTATTAAATGGATTATAAGATTTATTTTTTTTATCTTTCTCCATATCCTCATAAGCATCTAGTAAATAAATATATTTTCCTAGAAAAAAACCAATCTTTCTAAGTGTCTCTTCCCAAACATCCTTTTTATATAAAATGATTTCTTCCATAAGATGGCCAAATACATTTGACACAGCATCAATATCATTGACGTTTATCTTTTCTAAGTCTGACATATCCTTTAAAAATCTTTTAATTTTTTCTGCCTTTTCTATTAATTCAGAACTTGATTTATTAAATTCTTTTTTTAATATTTTAGATAATACTAAAGATTTATAATCTTTTTCATCTTCCCAGTTATCAATTAAATTATAATATGACAAAATTATATTTATTGAAGCAGCGTATTCAGTTATTTCATTTTGTATAATTGTCTGCTTTTTACTCGGATGTACTATACACCTTTCATTATACACTTTATTTTCAGGTTCATATAAAGAACTTAAAAGCAAAATAAGAAAAGTCATATCATAATTTAAAGTAATTCTTGATTTATTGCTAAATTTAGTCTTTAAACACTTACACAGTCCACAATAATATCCCTTGTAACTGTAGTATTCCTTAAACTTTAATTCCATTTTATCTATTGTCACATTACCGAACACGTAATCACTCATTCCATTCTATTATTCAACATATTACATCACATTACGAGGCTAGAAGTTACATTTAATTGTACCAACATTTTTGCATTTTATCAATAAAAAAATAAATAACGACTAAAGTCTTTCAGTAATGAAAATATAACATAAATATTTTCTCAAATATCTGAATTACATAGTCGTTAATTTTTATTAGAAAACTGTTATAATAGCTTATTATGTGGAAATTTCACAGTTATTTCTGTCCCTTCATTTTCATTACTTTTTAATGCTATAAGCCCTCCATATATATCTACTATATGCTTAACAATTGATAGTCCTAGACCTGTTCCCCCGGTTTCCTTCGATCTACTTTTATCGACTCTAAAGAAACGTTCAAAAACTCGATTATGACATTCTATCGGAATTCCAACGCCTGTATCCTTAACTACAATATATATAAATTTGTCCTTTATATAGATATTAACTTTAATATTTCCACCATACTTATTATATTTAATTCCATTATCTATCAGATTATATAGCATTTCATTAATATAATTTTTATTAGCATTAATATTTATATCTTCAGCATGAAAATTTATTTTTACATTTCTAGCATCTGCTTTATTTTGTAATAATAGACACACTTCTTCTCCAATTTCCCTTAGATTTACTATGTTTTTCTCCCCTGCTTCTATTCCTTCTTCTATTTTTGATAATCTCATAATATCCTCAATTAATGTTATAAGCCTTAAACCCTCGCTGTTTATCATACTACAGTATTTTTTTATACTTTCCATGTCAGTAATTAACCCCTCTTTAATCATTTCTGCAAAGCCAATCATTGAAGTTAAAGGAGTTTTTAATTCATGGGATACATTAGCCGTAAATTCACGTCTCATTATTTCAGCATTTTTCTCTAACGTAATATCTTCTATTAATATCAAAAGACCTTCTACCGCAACATTCCCTTTTTCTCTTACTGGACTTAAGTAATATCTATAATGAAGTTTATCTTTATCTAAATCATAATTTATATGCTTATTTTCTTTTATAGCCTTGTCTATATTTCTCAAAATATCGGTATCTCTTGTAAGTTCTAATATATTTTTATGTTCTTTTAAACTGAATTTATCATTTTGCATCATTCGCTTACCGCTAGAATTAATAGAAAGTATTTTTTTATCTTTATTAATGAGAATAAAACCTTCTTTCATATTTTCTGTAATTATTCCAATTGTATCTCTTTCGCGTTTTATGAATTCAATATATTCATTAATTTTTGATTTTTGCTCTTTTATTTTTAATGCAAAAGGTTCAAGCTCTTCATAAATATTAATTTCGAAATTATCTTCCTTTTCCAATATATCATCTAAAGAATTTGACATATAATTAATGGGTTTCATTATTTTTTTTGTTAAGAATGTGGCTGCAAAAAAATCAATTATTATAATTATAATAAACAGTATTATAATCATAGGTAAAATATTTTTGAATACATCTCTTATATTGCTTATTTCTCTTGATAATCTTAAGATTGTATTATTATCTAATTTGATAGCATAATAATATGTATCAGTTTTCTTTGTATCTGAATGTCTTGTATATTCACCATACCCCTTATTAAATGCTTCAACAACCTCTGGCCTATTTCTATGATTGTCTAAAGTTTCTAGTTTTGCTTGATTATCAAAAGTTACTTTTCCACTATTGTCGATAATAGTAAATCGAATACTATAATTAACAGTTTTCAAAATATTATTTACAGACTTTAAAATACTATTATTATTTTTCCAATCTTCTGAATTTTCAGATACTAAGTTTGTTATTGTTTTTATCTGTTCTTTTGCATTGTCTGTATAGAAACCATAGTATACTAATGTAGACAGCAAACTAGTAACAGTTGCAGTAAAAACAGATATAAAAATTATAATTATAAGCAACCTTCTTTTCATACATCCATCTACTCCTCAAATTTATATCCTGCACTTCTAATAGTTTTAATATAACTAGGACATCCTGCACTTTCAAGTTTTTGTCTTATAGTTTTTATATGCATATCAACTGTGCGTGTTTCTCCTTCATAATCAAATCCCCATATTTTCTGAAGAATCTTATCTCTAGATAAAACTATACCTTTATTCAACATTAAATAATACAACAATTCAAATTCCTTATAAGTTAAAGTTATAGAATTTTCATTATAGTTCAATGTACGTTTACTATAATCAAGTACAAGACCATTGTTCTCTATAATACTATCTTCCTCTTTTCCAGAACGTCTTAATACAGCTTTAACTCTTGCTACAAGTTCTAACACTCCAAAGGGTTTTGTTATAAAATCATCCGCGCCAGTGTCTAATCCTTTAACCTTGTCTATTTCCATAGATTTAGCTGTAATCATAATTACTGGAATATCTCTATATAAGGGAGCTTTCTTTAAATCTCTGAGAATAGTCATACCATCGGTTTTAGGGAGCATAATGTCAAGAAGTATTAAATTAGGAACTTTAATTTTAAGTTCTTCATAAAAATCTTTTGCTTCCTCAAAACCTATTACTTCGAAATCTGCTGTATTCAATGCAATTTTAATTAATTCTCTTATTCCATCATCATCTTCTACACAATATATAAGTTTCACAAGAAATCCTCCATTTATTTTTTATGTTCACCTGTTATTGAAAATATTACCCATTCTGCTATATTTTCAGCATGATCACCAATTCTTTCAAAATACTTAGCTATCATGAGTAAATCAACAGCTTGTTCACCATTTTTTTTGTCTTTTTGTATCATCTCTATAAGTTCATCTTTTACTATATGGAATAAATTATCAACTATATCATCAGATAAACAAACTTCTTCTGCTAATTGTTTATCCCTATTTACAAAAGCATCTATACTATTTTTCACCATTTGTATGGTAGCTTCTGCCATCTGTGGAATATGAACAATTTCTTTAATAAATGTTTGACCTACTAAATATTTAGTAATTTCTGCTATATCCTCAGCATTGTCGCCAATTCTCTCCATATCAGTTATCATTTTTAAAGCAGTACTTATTACCCTCAAATCTGATGCTACTGGATGCTGTTGTAACAATAACCTTAGGCAATGACTTTCAATTGTTTTTTCCATCTCATCAATTTCAATTTCCAACTCATTCACTTTTTTAGCCATAATTAAATCCTGATTAATAAATGCCTTTGAACTAGTTTCTATTGATAATTCAATGAGACCCCCCATTTTTATAAGTTCCAAATTCAAACTTTCAAGTTCTTTATCAAATCTATTTCTCATCTATATTTGCCTCCTCATTTATTTAATATCAATATTCTAACCGAATCTTCCTGTTATATAGTCTTCAGTTTTTTTATTTTTAGGCATTGAAAAGAGTTTCTCAGTTTCATCAAATTCAACTACTTCACCGTGTAGAAAGAATCCTGTTTTATCAGAAATTCTAGTTGCTTGCTGCATATTATGAGTTACTATAGCTATTGTATATTTCTTTTTAATTTCTATTAATAAATCTTCTATTTTCATTGTAGAAATTGGGTCTAAGGCAGAAGTAGGTTCATCTAATAAAATAACTTCTGGATTAACTGATATTGCCCTTGCAATACATAATCTCTGTTGTTGTCCTCCTGATAAGCCAAGTGCGCTTTTTTTAAGTCTATCCTTAACCTCATCCCACATAGCTGCAGACCTTAAACTTTGCTCTACAATTTCATCTAATTTTGATTTTTGTTTTAATCCATGAGTTTTAGGCCCATAAGCTACATTTTCATAAACACTCATTGGAAATGGATTTGGTTTCTGAAAAACCATTCCAACTCTTCTTCTTAATACTGTTGGATCCATATTTTTATATATATCGATATTATCTAAATATATTTGTCCTGTAATTTTCACATTTTCTATTAAATCATTCATTCTATTTAATGATTTTAATAATGTTGATTTTCCACATCCTGACGGACCAATAAAAGCTGTAATTTCTTTTTCTTTAATTTCCATATTAATATTTTTAAGTGCGTGAAAATCTCCATAATATAAATCTATATTTTCAATCTTAATTTTTGTATTATTTTTCATTACTTATCCTCCCTAATCTACTTGCAAGTTTTGTTGTAGTGAAATTAACTAAAAGCACAACTATTATTAAAATTGCACCGGTAGCAAAGGCCATATCTTTTGAATGAGGCAATCCTTCACTTGCTAACATATACATATGAATTGCTAAAGTTCTTTGTGATACAAACAAATTAAGGGTAGGATTTTTTAAGACATTAGTTCCACTTGTAAAAATAAGTGCTGCAGTTTCTCCAATTATTCGACCAATAGCAAGGATAACACCTGATAGTATACCTGGCATTGCAGCAGGTAACACTATTTTAAATACTGTCCTTAATCTAGTTGCTCCAAGTCCTAGGCTACCTTCTCTGTAAGTATCAGGTACTGCTTTAATAGCTTCTTCAGTTGAACTTATAATTAAAGGTAATATCATAATAGAAATTGTTCCTATACCTGACAACACTGAAGCTCTAAAACCTAAAAACTTTACAAAAAATATCATACCAAATAATCCATATACTATAGATGGTATTCCTGCTAATGTATCGACTGCAAGTCTAATTACCTTTACAGCTTTATTTCCTCTTTTGGCATACTCTGTTAGATATATAGAACAAAAAACACCTATTGGTACTGCTATTAATAAGGATATAATAATCATCTCAATTGTAGTTACAATTGAAGAAAAAGCTGATAGCGTATCTGAATTATACTCTCCAAAAAGAAAATTAAAATTAATATTAGGTATTCCTCTTAGCGATATAAACAATATTATATAAATTAATATGCCCACTGTTACTATTCCACACAACCATACAACTGTTTGAAGAATTACGGACTTTATTTTTCTTTGTTTTAAATTGCTTTCTAGTTTTATTGTTTGCTCCATAATAATTCCTTTCTATAAAATATATCTAACTATTTGATTTAACCTTAATCAAACTAAGTGCTGTATTTAAAATAATAATGAATACAAAAAGAACAACACCAGTTGCTATTAGTGATTCTTCATGCAATCCTGATGCATAACTCATTTCTGTAACTATATTAGTTGTTAAGGTTCTAATTGGCTTAAGCAACTTAATTTTATCAATAGGCATTACAGCATTACCAGCAACCATTACAACAGCCATTGTTTCGCCTATTGCTCTACCTATGCCAAGGATAATAGAAGTAAATATACCAGACTTAGCAGCTGGAACTAATATTTTAAATACAGTTTCTTCTTTAGTTGCTCCTAAACCATAAGACCCTTCTTTATAACTAGAAGGAACAGCTTTTATAGATGACTCGCTTAAGGATATAACTGTTGGAAGTATCATGATTCCAAGTATAATTGAAGCAGATATTATGCTGTATCCATTTCCACCTATTGTTTCCCTTACAAAAGGCACCACTATTTCCATTCCGAAAAAACCAAAAATAATAGATGGTATGCCTGATAGTAAATTTACTGCTGGCTTAATAATTTTATATAAGTTGTCCGGACAAAATTCTGCTAAAAATACTGCGCACATTATACCTATTGGTACGCCTATTACAATTGCGCCTGCTGTTACATAAATACTTCCAACTATCATTGATAGTATTCCATAGGAGGGAGGGTTATTTGTTGGTTTCCATGATTCATTAAATATAAAATCAATAAATCCAATCTCAGCAATAGCAGGTATACCTCTCATAAGTAAAAAGAGGCAGATGGCGATAACTGCTATTACTGAAACTAATGCAGACCCGAAAAATACTGTCTGCATTAGGATTTCTTTAACATTAGATTTACTATAATTTTGCATTTCTATTTTACTTCTGACCATTTTGTAATTTCACCAGTATAGATATTTGTTATAGATTCTGATGAAATATCATCTATTGGATTTTCATTATTTATTATTACTGCAATACCATCAATTGCTAAAACATACCTGTTTAATTGTCCTGCTTCCTCTTCCTTCAATTCTCGAGAAGCCATTCCAATATCATAAGATTCATCTATAGCTGCCTTAATTCCTTGAGAAGATCCATTAGATTGCATCTCAAATTTTACATCTGGATTAAGTTCAGTATAAGCTTCCTGTAATTTCTCCATTAATGGGGTAACTGATGTTGATCCTGCAACCTTAATAATACCAGACATTCCAGAAGCAGAGTATTCAATTGGAGAATCTGCAGCCCCTATAAAATTCATTTCATTTGTTATATCTTGTCCTTGAGTTGATTCTGCAAAACTAAGAAAATCTCTAACTAAATCACTTTCTTCTCCCTTTGTCACTAAAAGGAAAGGTCTTGCTACTGAATAATTGCCATTTTTAACATTTTCAACAGTTGGCTCTACTTTATCAACACTTGCAGCTTTTATTCTATTACTTACAGATCCTAATGAAATATATCCAATACCAAATTTATCTCCTTCTACTGCAGTGATTACCTTGTCAGTTCCATCAAATTCAAGGGCGCCTACAACTAACTTATCTACTTCCGTATCTCCTTCTTTTTGTATAATACCCATTAATTCATGGAATGCTCCTCTAGTACCAGAAGCAGCATCTCTAGCTACTACAGTAATTTCTTTATTATAATCGAAACCTTCTTTTTCTTGTTTTTCTGCTTGTGAACATCCTACAAATACTAAAGATAACAATAATATAGATATAAATATTGATAATACTTTACTTTTTTTCATTTACTTTCTTCTCCTCTATTGTTTATTAATTTTGTCATAAATATATACTTGTTTAGTAAAAAAGAAAGCATGAGATTGTAAAATCTATGTAAAGTTTTAAATATCGCAACTAACCTTATTTTTAGTACCTTCCTTGGACATATATAAATATTTATCTGCTTTTTTTACACCATCAATAAATGATGTATCATTTTCACCATACTGATATACGCCTAAACTCAGAGTTACTTTCACAGAAATATCATCTTCCAAAATAAAAATTTTATTATATATTTCCTTTCTAATTCTTTCTGCTATATCTATTGCTTTAGACTTAGTAGCACCTGGACAAATAAGCAAGAATTCATCTCCTCCATACCGCCCGATATAATCACTACTCCTAACATAATCAGATATTGCTGAAGAAACCATGTTTAAAGCTTTATCACCATAAATATGACCATATGTATCGTTAATTGATTTGAAATCATCTATATCAATCATTATTATGCTAAAACTTTTCTCCTTAAATTTTTCATATAATATTTGACCTAACCTTGTAATTTCAAATCTTGTCAAAAACCCAGTCATATTATCAAAAGTTGCAATATGTTCTAATTTCTTATAAGACATAGCATTATCAATTGCTATTGCTGCATAGTTTGCAATAATTTTTAGTATATTTAAATCATCCTTATCATAAGCATTTTCTTTATAACTTTGAACTGTAATGATACCTACAACCTTTTCCTTTATAATTAAAGGAGTATAAATCATTGATTTTTCAAATATATCTTTATTAAAATCGTCAGGTTTTAAATTAGTATACTTCTTATATTCCTTTGTTACGTCATTTATGATAATATCTTTTTTATTTCTAATACAATATGCACCAAAGGCATGTTTATCATTTACATTGAACTGACTAGTAGATTTATTTTTAGAATTAACTAAAATATAGTTGTATGCTGCATCTCCTTTTTCGCAGTCGTATAATGCTATACCCATAAGATCAGCTTTAATTAAGTTGTTAAGTTCTTCATTTATTAAATCGATTATAGAGTTAATATTAAGATTGGATATAATTTTTTGACCTATGGAAGATAATAATTCAGTTCTATCATACAACAATTTATATAATTTAGCTTCCCTTTTGGTATGCTTTATATTCATTTTTGCCATTAACTGATTTTGTTCATAGTCATATATTAAATCATCAATTTCGATGTATTTTTCCAAATAATAAAGTGCTTTTTTTTCATTTTTTAACTTTTTAAAAATTTCATATAATAAATGGTATGATTCTTTCATCAATACATTGAAATCATTTGTTTTGCTTATTACTGATACATATTCCAATGTCTGTATTGCATTATCATATCTACCAATTCTAACACAAAGTTTTGACCACTCTATTAATGAACTGCATTTTTCGTAAATATAACCCTGCTGATTGGAGAAATCATAACATTTTATAAATTCCTTTTCTGCCAAATCATATTCATAAAGTTTTGCATAAGCCATTCCTTTTAGTTTGAAAATTTCACTTGTATCGGTGTTCATATTTAAACTATCATCTAATTTTGAAGCTCCATCTAAATATACAAGCGCCTTGTTTGGTTCTCCTATATTAATTTCCACTTCAGCTAAAGCAATAAAATAAGATATTTTTTGTGAATTATTTAATTCATAGTTTATCATTTTTATATTTTTTAAAATACCTTTAGCCTTTATGAAATCTTTCATTTGTATGTAATTGATACCTGTGTTTATTAATAACGTACATAATGCTTCTTTATCATTCATATCTTCACATAAAGAAATACCTTTAAGTCCCCATTCGTTTGCTAACTTAAATTGCCCAATTTGACAGTATACATTAGTCAATCCGTTACATGCATACATTAAGCCTTTTTCATCACCAGTATCTTCAAAAACATCATTCGAAATTAAAAATGCTTCTACTGACATGTTATATTTAGATGTATCCATAAAATACCATCCTAAATAATAATAAATCCATGCAATAGTATTATTTAAATTATTTTCAATTGCAAACAATAATAATTCATCTATAATTTCTTTAGTAGCTTCTGTATTATACTTCCTAAGCTTTTTTATTAAATGATTAAAGTATTCAAAATTGTCTTCATTTTCCAGTAATTTATCTAGTTCTTCTTTGTATTTATATTTGAAGTCCATAAAATACACCCCTTATAAATTATACCGATAACAAATCAATACTTAATAATTATGATGTTTATTTGAAGTTAATATTATAACGAATGGTAAAATTAGTCAATATATTTTAAATAAAAATAAAAAACAATTCATTTTATATAAAATTATAACCCTAGGAAAGTCCTAGGGTCATAGTTAGTTAACAGTATTTTTTAATTATGCTTTATTCTTAGAAGCAGGACCTATATATTCTGGAGCTGCAGGATCGTTTTCAAGTTTCATTATAGTAATTCCTGTAAATCCAAATATAATAGTTACTATAGGGCTTAAAATATTAAAGAATGCATATGGAAGATATGCTATTGTAGGTACACCTAAGAATGTTGACATTGTAGCTCCACATGTATTCCAAGGAATAAGAGCAGATGTTACTGTACCTGTATCTTCTAAGGCACGAGATAAGTTTCTAGGTGCCAATCCTCTTTTATGATATTCATCCTTAAACATTTTACCAGGAAGAGCTATAGCAAGATATTGATTTCCACAAAGTGTATTTACGAATAAACAAGTAATTGCTGTTACAAGAATTAATGAACCTGTACTCTTTGCCAATATAAGTAATTTATTAGCTATAACAGCCATCATTCCTGTTTTTTCTAATACTCCACCGAAAGTTAATGCACACATAATCAATGAAATAGTCCACATCATATTTTGCAAACCACCATTAGTTAACAGTTCATCAACCATTTCATGACCTGATTCTGCAACTGTTCCATAATTTGCAACATCTAATAAAAGACCAAAATCTCCACCTTGGTATAATGTAGCAAATCCACCTAAAAAACAACCTATAATCAAACCAGGTATAGCTGGAACCTTCATAGCAACCATTACAATAACTATAACAGGTATTAACATTAATAATGGATTTATTGTATATATACTTTCAATTGCTCCCAAAATTCCACTAATTTCGCTAGTATCTAAAGCATTTGCTTTAAATCTTAATCCTATAACAAGGAATATTACTAAAGTAATTCCATAAGAAACAGATGTTGTATAGAACATATGCTTAATATGGTCAAATAACTCTGCTCCTGCCATTGCTGGAGCTAAATTCGTTGTATCAGACAATGGTGATAATTTATCTCCAAAATATGCACCTGATATTATTGCACCTGCTGCCAATGGTACAGAAATTCCAAGTCCTTGAGCAACGCCTATAAGAGCCACTCCAACTGTACCTGCAGTTGTCCAAGAACTTCCTGTAGCTATAGCAACTACACTACAAAGGATAACTGATGCTACTAAGAAAAATGTAGGTGATAATATTTGTAATCCGTAATAAATCATTGTTGGAACTACGCCACCTGATATCCAAGTTCCAATTAAAATACCTACTATTGCAAGAATTAAAATCGCTTGCATTGTACTACCAATTGATTCAACAATACCTTCTTCAATTTCTTTCCAAGGAATACCTAATAAATAAATAGCCATTACTGTTGCAAGAGCAGCACCCATTAAAATTGGAATATGAACATCTGCTCCATATACAATGATAGAAATACCTAATAGTGCGACTGTAACAATAACTGGTATGATAGAAATTAAAAAGGTAGGTTCTTTTCTTTGCCTTTCTTTACTCATATTTCTCCTCCACTAAATATTTTTTCGCGCATAAAATAATTCTATCTTTATTCCAATTTAAATAATAATACTAGCATTATTCACCCATATTCAAAATAAACCCTATTAAAAACGTTATCACTTCAATTGAATTAAATACATTATTATATTATACGCCAACTATAATTTTGCACCCCCCAAAACGTATTCCCTACTGGAAACGTTTTTCATTTTAGATGCATATTAATATTATCATATTTTTTTTTTTTTGTAAACACTTATTTATTATTTTTACATATTTATACCAATTATTAATATTTAAACATAATTCAAAATATTTTACATTTTGCATAAAATTTATTATTTTTTCAATCTCTTTATTACAAAACAAAGCGTTTGAATCTCTTTTTCAATACTCTTTGAGATTCGAACGCCCTTATTAACAATATTCATAGTTGTAATTTTATTTTATTTTGTCGAAAATTTAAAATATATTATTTTTATATTCAATATATAAGTTTCTGATTTCTGTCATTTTTTCATTCATTTGTTTTTGTAAATCAGATGCTGTATCATAATCACCTTTTTTCAATGCAGTCTTTATTTTTGTAAATATGCATTTTTTAGACATACTGTCCTTCATAAGTTTCGTTTTAAGATATACAATCTTTTCCCAATTAACCACATCTAAATCAGTCGCATGGTCTTGTTCATTATGAAGTTTTACGAAAGTCTTCAATATCATTATATTGTCATGTATAATTCTTCCACTAAGTTCATTTTTCCATTTTTCAGCCGTAGATATTCTAAATGAATTAATAATTTCATCAGTAAATACATCACCAGTCTTTAAAATTTTATGTTTGTCTGAATTTGAATCGAATCCCTTTAAGTTTTCCCATACCGTTGCTGGTGCCTTACCATAAAGTTTATTTCTTTCTTCTTCTGTATATGATTCAAATACATCTTCTTCACTTCTATACTCTCTATTTTTCTCTAGATATATTCCATTTTCACCATATTTCTTAGATATTTCTTTTTCAAGATCTTCTGTTGACAATTTAGCTTCTATAATCTTAGTTATTCCATCTAACATCGATTGATAACATGCTGAAATTAATAAATAAGTATTTGAATATGGATTCGGTGCCCTTAATTCAAATCTTAAAGCTTGTGGACTTTCTATATCTCTAATAACACCAATTAATACTGAACGATTCCTTGAAGGTGATTTTTTAGTGCCGCCTAAAGAAGTTACTATACATACCGGAGCTTCAAAACCCGGTTTCAATCTATTGAAAGCATCATTTGTCGCTGAAACAATAGGATTAATTACTTCGTAGTTTTTTAAAATCCCCATTAAAGATCCATAACCAATTTCACTTAAATAATCTTCCTTTAAATCTAGAGGAGCAAATAAATTAATTCTTTTACCATCCTTGAGTTTTAACGCTGCTCCAAGATGTGTATGTTCTCCATTTCCAGCAACACCTTCAATAGGTTTAGCTTTAAATATAACTTCTAGTCCATGATGCCTAAACTGATCTTCAATTAATTCCCTTACAAATATTTCATTGTCTGCAGCTTGAAGCGTGTCAGTAAATCTCCAGTCAATTTCTAATTGTTCCATCACATGAGTAATTCTACCTTTGGAGTCGATACTATTTGTTATGCCACCAACTTCTTTATGGGCCATTTCTGGTTTTAAATCATAATATTCAAGTTGATCCATTATCTTTTCAAGAACTGTTCTTACAGTACCCATTGTTCTTTTCCAATATTGTTCTTTCAACATTTGTGATGTATGAAGTTCTTCAAAGTCAGCACTCTGCTCAGGAGTCTTCACCCACATTTCCAGCTCAGTAGCAGCAGTTAACAATATATCATCTATATCATCATATTTAAAATCATATTTTCTTATTAATTCTGGATTGCTTTTCAATATTTCTCTAATTCTAACTCTAAAATTATCAGCTGATTTCTTAAGAATTGATCTAGAACAAACTTGTTTACCACTGTGTATTATAAAGGATGGTATTTTTAGAGTTCCTACTGGTAGTCCGTTTTCATCATTATAATAATCATAATTATAATCAACAAACCACGTACAATCTAAGTCAGGTAATATGTCAACTCTTGCATCGCTTAAATCTGCAATTCCCTGAAGTTCAACACTAGAACCATCTGTCTGAATGCCTTTGGATAACATTTCTTCCATATCTTTTAAAAATAATTTAATTGGAATTTTTTCATCTGTACCATTTCCACCAATATCTATTCCCATAAATGATACAAATTGTATCTCTGGATGTTCAGTTAGAACTTTTGTTAAATCAGATATATTATGATGTTCAGGTTTTATAGTATATATCATTTTACTCATATATTACCTCCCTATGTTTATATTGTTTGTATTCTAGCACAAAAATTATGCTAGTGCAACAATTTCAATAGAATATTTATGTTTATAATTCAAAAATACGAACTATGATTTGATGTTTAAAGCGATAGTTCGTTTCTTAATTTTTACAAATTTCAATTAATTCTTCTGGTTCATAAATCAAATAATTTGGTTTATTCTTTTTAATGCTTTCAACTGTATTATAACCCCACGCTACAGAAGCTATATCTACATATGCGCGATTAGCAGCATGTATATCTCTTATTTCATCACCTACATATAAAACCTCACTATTTTTAATTTTTTCTTTTTTCATAATTCTTCTCATTTTTGATTCCTTGCCAAACATTGACGAACTTGAAATAAAATCAAACACATCTGCATTATGTTCTTTTAAAAATATTTTTACATTGGTCTTTGAATTGGTTGTTAAGACAGCAGTTTTAATGCCCATATCTTTTAATTGCTTAATAACATTAAATATATCTGTCTTACATATGCTTACATTTTTAATATCTTGAGTTAAAAGTTTTTTACCTCTTTTCAAAATAAAAGGAAGATATCTTTTTTTTAGTTCGACATATTCAATTAATTCTTTTGCACTCATTTTTTTAATGTGACCTAATTCATCTATCGTTATATTTTTTAAGTTATATTTTTCTGCTAATTTCTGATATATTACAAAATTAGCTTCTTCGGTATCTGCAAGTGTTCCATCAAAATCAAAAAAAACATATTTATATTTCACTTTTAACCACCTTATTAATATAGACTACTTCATACTATATTATATTTTAATTAAACAGTCAATTTAAAAATATTTATAAAATAAAAAAACTCCCATATAGGAGTTTATGCTATAATGATTTTATTATTTTTCTATAACTGTTGAAAATAAATTTTACATACTCATCTTCTTCTATTAATTGCAAATAAACATTTTTAGGTGATGTTTCTTTAAAGTATTTCAGAATTTTATCTTTAGTTAATTTTATGCTATCACTATCTAATTCTTTCAAATTTAAATTAGTATTATATTCTTTAATCTGAATCTTAATTTTATCATAATAACTACCAATTGCTTTATCGTCATAATATCTAAGTATATTTTTTACTCCCGCACTTAATTCCTCATCATTTAATTCTAGGTTATTATGTACGATCAGTTTACTTGCATTAAATTTATAATATTCTTCAAACCATATATGACAATAATATCCTAATACAAATGACTTTTGTATTAGATTCAACCTTTTAAAGTCAAATTGCTCATAAAATTCTCTAACATCAATGTTTCCATCTTCATCCAAACTATGAACTTCTTCAAAATCTTCATCGTTAATCGTATCGGGATACACTATTCCCATAATAAAACTGGGTATGTCAATATCATCATCGGTGTTCTCAATAAATATTTTACCAAAATGCATATGTGTACTAATTGGCGGCATTTGTTTATTAAACTCCTTTTTAATTAGTCTATACATTATAGCAAATTTATTATTATTTGTACAGTATTATTTAATTAATACAATTTGTGGCGGATCTGTTATTTCTCCAGAATTAGAATCAACAAAAGCTAACCAGTAGCCGTACTCCCCATCTGTTTTTTTATTTTTATATGACCAATTTTTAAATCCAGTTACTCCTTTATAAGGTTGTTCATCTCTTTTAAACTCTCCTGGTATACCATATACGTATCGATTAACATTACCTTTATCTTTGTAAATACCAAATACATAGTGTTCATATTTTTCCATAAGTCCACTACATGTAGTGACTCTGTATGAAACAGGGTATGGATAATAAGAGCTAATTACCTTATTGTAAAAAGGTAAAGAACCATTTTTTATACCCTTTTCATTATAAGGAATATACCACCAAGATAAATCTTTTATTTTTACTGATAAAGGTTCTATTCTCTCATATTTGCCTAATGCTTTATATAAGTTTTCTTCAAATTTATTTTTATAAACTTTTTTCTTAACAGCTTCTAATCCCGCTCTTTTTTCTGCTTCACTTTCTATTTTATCGGAAATTTTATCTTTATTTCCTAAATTCCTAATATCATTCTTAAAATCCTTTTGTTTTTGAGGTTGTTTCTCAGGTACTTGCTTTTTAGCAGTTTCTATAACTTTTTCAGTTTCTTTCTCTCCTTTATCTGCTTTCTCTTCTTTCTCTTCTTCATCTTCTACAATATCTTTTTCATCATTGTTTTGGACTAATTCTACTTCTTCATCTTTATCTTTACCTTTAATAAGTTCCTCTGAATTTTTTTCTTCGTTATGTATTTCCTTTGTTTCTTTTTGTTCTGTTTCCATTGACTTTATATCTACATTATAATTTTCCTCATTATCTGTTTCTTCTAACTTTCTAACACTTTCCAAACTTACTGTATTGAATAAATTAGCGTACATAACAATTTTTTTATCGTTAACAATTGCACATGTATTATAATCTTCAATAGCATTATTATTTCCAAAAGTAAGAATTTTTTTAATCATTCCCCTTTTGTTATTAATCTGACCTAATTTGATTTTATTAATTTTATCCTTGTATAAGTAAACATCACTAGTCGATTTAACATCACCTAAGTTTTCTACAGAAACTAAAATATTTCCTCTTATACCTCTAATATCTAATCGCACATAACCTTTAGCTTTATCTTTTTTATTTACTGGTTCAAGAAATTTCATAACTCTATAATTATTGTTTTTATTATTCATTGAAAACCTCCTACACTTTATACCAATATATTCTATATATATGCTATTTTTCTTGTAAAATGACTATTGTAAATGAAATAATAAAAGTGGGGACAGGATTCTGTCCCTATTATAACATCGAAATGGTTTTGGTTTTTTAATTAAATTATAATACTTTAGCTATATCATATAACGAATTAACAACAAGCCAATTTTGAGGAAAGAACCTCATTATATTCCAGTAACTTACACCTTCGAAACCATATTCGTTAAATAAATCTAACTTTGCTTGAATGCTTCTTGCGTCTTCAAACCAAACTTGATGTTGTCTTCCTTGAGCATCATAATATACATAATATGGAGATTGCGCAGTTTCATCATATAATATATATTCGCCAACCTCTCCTGCTAATTCTACAGCCTCAACATTTGATAAAGACTCTGCTCTGGAAACCCCTTCTACAAAAGGTAAAATAAAGTCATATCCATAGTTTGGTATACCCATATAAATTTTATTTGGATCAATTTCCGTTATTGCATAATCTAGTACTTCTCGAACTTTGTCTACTGGTGCTACTGCCATTGCAGGACCATAAGTATAACCCCATTCATAAGTCATTAATAGCACTCTATTAGATACATCTCCTAATGCAGGATAATCATGTGCTTCATACAATAAACCTGGTTGGTCAGCTGATACTTTAGGAGCTAGTGCTGTAAATACAATAAAACCTTCTTCGTTTAATCTATTTGTCAAATTTCTTATAAATTGAGTATAAGCATCTCTATCTTCTGGCAATATAAATTCAAAATCTACATCTAGTCCATAATAGTTTTTAGTTTTCAAAGTATTTAAAACATTTTCAATTAAATTATTTTGTGCCTCTTGGTTATTAAGAATCACACTTGCTAACTCATTACTGAATGTTCCCTCTTCCGTCAATGTAGAAATAAGCATAAGTGGTGCAACTCCATATTCTCTCGCCATTTGTATTAATTCTTCATCTTCTATATCTATAAGATTACCTTCAGGTGTAATACCATAGGTAAACAGTGTTAAATAAGTTAAATATGGCAAGGTTTTTCTTAATACATTTCTATCTATAATAGGATATGCATAGCCATTCACATGAATAGGTCCTATTTTTGGTTCTTCATAACTTATTACTATTTCCTCTCCTAAAGCAAGATTAGTTGGATCAGTAATATGAAGATTATTTTGCATAAGTTTAACTACTGATGTATCATACATTTCTGCAATAGACGATAGTGTATCTCCTGGTCTTACTGTATGATATTGACTAGGAAATAATACAACAATTGTTTGACCAGGAACAAGGTAATTGGGATTAGCAAGCTGATTATCTCTAATTATTTGCCTAGGTAAAGCATTGTAAGTAGCCGCAATGGAATATATGCTATCCCCAGGCTGAACAACATGAATTATCATATTTTAACTCCTTTCTTTTCATTAGTATATGCATGATATTTACCTGTTGTTAAGAAATGTAAGGAAATTTGTTAAGCTATTTAATTATTGGAACTTTTATTTTAAGCAATAAAAAGAGTTGCTTCGCAACACCCGCTAGGGGGACCTATGTCCCCCTTCGGCGTAAAAATGCTTTATTAAAGCATTTTTACTGAGCCCCCCCCTTAACGGCAAGGACGTTCCGTCCTTTGCAATCCTCGTTTTTTGTTATATAGGAAAGGAGAACTTTCCTATATAATAAAAAATTTAGAGGGTCTCTCTAAATTTTCTCTTAATTCTTAACTTCATTGTTAATTTATACCTGCTAATAATTTTTTAATAATTTTACTTGCTAACTTTGCATCAGCTTTACCATTTGTTTCTTTCATAATATATCCTATAATTGATTTTAATGCCTTTTCCTTACCATTTAAATAAGATTTTACAGCTTCGTTATTTTCTAAAAGAGCTTTTTCACAAAGAATTTTAAGTGCACCTTCATCAATTATTACCATATCCTTTTCTGATATTATGTTTTTTACAGATTCGCCTGTTTCCAACATTTTTTCTAACGTATTTTTTGCCATATTATAAGTTATTTTTTTCTTTTCTATCAATTTTATAAGTTCATTTAAATAATAAGGAGGAATAGGAATATTACAATTATCCTTTTCTTCTTCTGTAGATAAATACCTAAATATTTGTCCTAACATAAAATTAGCAACCATTTTATTATTACCAACATTCTTGCATGCTTCTTCAAAATATTCAGCGACTTTTTTGTATTTAATAAGCAACTCAACATCAGCATATGGCAAGTTATAATCTTTAATAAAACGTTGAAATTTAACATGAGGAAGTTCTGGCAATTCATGTTTAATTCTATCAATTTCACCATCTGAAATTAATATAGTAACTAAATCAGGATCCCTAAAATATCTATAGTCATCAACATCCTCTTTTCCTCTCATACTTTCAGTAATCTTTAAATCACTGTTATATTTTCTCGTTTCCTGGTTAATCTCTCCACCATCTTCTAATATTTTTATTTGTCGCTTGAACTCATAATCTATTGCTTTGGAAATAAAGTTTAAAGAATTCATATTTTTAATCTCTGTTCTCGTACCAAACTCTTTTTCTCCAACTTTTCTAACAGAAATATTTACATCACATCTTAACGAACCTTCTTGCATTTTAACATCTGATACACCAATATACTTCATTATTAGTCTAAGATTCTCAATATATTCTAAGGCTTCATCTATACTTCTAATATCCGGCTCTGATACAACTTCTATCAGAGGGATACCTCCTCTATTGTAATCTATGAAGATATTTCCTTTTTCATGTACAAGCTTTCCAGCATCTTCTTCTATGTGAATTCGTGTTATGTTTATTTTTTTTCCTGATGATAATGTTATATAACCTCCTTCACATAAAGGTCTATCATACTGAGTTATTTGGTATGCTTTTGGTAAATCTGGATACATATAATTTTTACGATCCATTTTAGAAATATTATTTATATTACAATTTGTTGCAAGTCCAGCCTTAACCGCATATTTTACAACATTCATATTTAACTTTGGCAGCGTACCTGGTAATCCAATACAAACAGGGCAACAATGAGTATTTGGCTTTCCACCAAATTCCGTAGTACATTGGCAGAAAATTTTTGTATTAGTTGAAAGCTCAATATGAGTTTCAAGTCCGACGATTAATTCCCAACTCATAAACTCACTCCCATCTTTATATCTTTATAAATATTATTTCTAGATTGTTGTTCATATTTATAAGCTACATTTAATATTTTAGCATCATCAAAAATGTTTCCTATAATTTGCATACCTATTGGTAATCCCTTATTATCAAGTCCACATGGAACTGAAACTGCTGGAAGACCAGCAATATTTACCGCCACAGTACAAATATCTGTCATATATGTTTCTATGGGGTTTATTGAAGTATAATTTAATTCAAAAGCTGTCTTAGGAACTGTAGGAGCAAGTATAACATCACAGAAATCAAAAGCTTCTCTAAAGGCCTTTACTATAGAACCCCTTAACTTTTGAGCTTTTTTATAGTAATCATCATAATAACCTGCACTTAAAACATAAGTACCTAATAAAATTCTTCTTTGTACTTCCTTGCCAAAACCGCCACTTCGTGTTTTACATATCATATCATTAATATCATCATAACTAGATGATTTATATCCATAACGAATTCCATCATATCTTCCTAAATTTGATGAAGCCTCAGCACATGCTATAATATAATAAACAGGTAATGAATATTTTAATTGTGGTATCTTAAAATGTATTATTTCCGCACCTAAATCCTCATAAACTTTAATTGCATCATTTATTGATTCTTTAATATCACTTCTAACACCTTCAAAATATTCTTCTACAATTCCTATTTTAATACCCTTTATGCTATTTTTTAAAATACCCTCTGCAGTTTGTCCCTTATTACCCTGTGAAGTTGCATCCTTTGTATCATAAATAGATAAAGAATCATAAACTAAAGCTGTATCCTCTACAGTTTTAGCAATAGGTCCAATTTGTTCTAAGCTTGATGCATATGCAATTAATCCATATCTTGATATAGCTCCATAAGTAGGTTTTAATCCAACTAAACCGCAAAAACTAGCTGGTTGCCTTATGGAACCACCTGTGTCAGAACCTAAACCATAAACAGCAATATTTCCGCCTACTGCTGAAGCTACTCCGCCAGAACTTCCACCTGCTACATACTTAGAATTATGTGGATTTATAGCTCCTCCGAAACATGATGTCTCACAGGAAGATCCCATTGCAAATTCATCCATATTTGTTTTCCCAAGTAATACTGCATTTTGACCTTTTAAAATACTCCATACTGTTGCATCATAAATTGGTATATATCCTTTTAACATCCTTGAACAACATGTTGTTTCCACGTCTTTCGTAGAAATATTGTCCTTTAAAGTCATTGGTATACCTTCTAATGGCTTTAATTTTTCTCTTTTGGAAATTTTATCATCAACAGATTTAGCTGTAGCTATTGCTATTTCTTCAGTAGTTTTAACATATGCATTTAATATTTTATTTTCTGTTTCTATACTTTCTAAATATTTATTAGTCAATTCAATACATGATACTTGCTTAGTTTCTAATAGATTCTTTATATATTTTATTTTACTGATTGTTTTCTCCATAATTCCTCCCATAAAACTTAAAGACTTCCACTTCCTTTATCTACGTTTCAGGAAGGCACCTTTTTACAAAGAAGTAACCATTTTCTCCACCATCTCTATTTTTTAATATATTATCTCTATCATAAGATTCTAAAACTTCATCTTTATGAAAAACATTTACTAAATTATTAATATTCTCAAATTCATCATAGTCTTCATCTTCAACAACCATATTAATTGTATTAGCAAAATCGATTATTTGATTCATATCTTTTATCAGTTCTTCAATTTCATTTTCTTTTATTGCTAGTTTAGATAATTTAGCAATTTTTAATATTTCTTCACGTGTTACCATTATTTGACTCCCTATCTTTATACAATTATAGATATTACATACGCAACAAATTGACTTTTTCATTTATTATACTATAAAATGGATATTTTTTAAACTGTAGGGGACGCATTGTATGCGTCCCGCGGTATGCATACAATGCATACCCTACAAATATTATAAACACTGTTATAAAAGAAGAGGGACCAAGTTGGTTCCCTCTAAATTAACTTTCGTTGCTAAAGACTAGCTCTTTTTCATTGGCACTTATTTTAATTGTATCAGATTTTTTAACTGTACCTTTTAGTAATTCTTCTGACAATCTGTCTTCTATTTTTCTTCTTATTGCTCTTTGTAACGGTCTTGCTCCATATACTGGATCAAAACCTTCATCAGCTAATAATTCTTTTGCCTTTTCATCTAATTCGATTTTAATATTTAATGTTTCAAGACGTTTTGACAAACTATCAATCATTAATGAAACTATTTTTTTAATATGTTCCTTATTTAAAGAATGGAATACAATTATTTCATCTATACGATTTAAAAACTCTGGTCTAAATGTTTGCTTTAACTGACTCATTACATTTTCTTTCATTTTTTCATATTCATCTTTTTCTTCATTTGAAGAACTTGTGGCAAATCCTAATGTTCTTTGTTTCTTAATTGTACTTGCCCCAACATTTGATGTCATTATAACTACAGTATTTTTAAAGTCAACAGTTCTTCCCTTTGAATCAGTTAAGCGACCATCATCTAGTATCTGTAATAATATATTAAATACATCTGGATGTGCTTTTTCAATTTCATCAAACAATATAACTGAATATGGTTTCCTTCTTACTCTTTCTGTCAATTGTCCTCCATCATCAAATCCCACATATCCAGGAGGTGAACCAACTAATTTTGATACCGAATGTTTTTCCATGTATTCTGACATATCAACTCTTATCATAGCATCTTCATCACCAAACATAGATTCAGCTAAAGCTTTAGATAACTCCGTCTTACCAACACCTGTTGGTCCAAGAAATATAAAAGAACCAATTGGCTTTTTAGGATCCTTAAGTCCTACTCTAGACCTTCTTATAGCCTTTGCAATTGCATCTACAGCTGTTTCCTGACCTATTACTCTTTTATGAAGAATTTCCTCCATATTAAGCAATCTTTCAGATTCATCCCCTTGAAGTTTTTTAACTGGTATTCCTGTCCATTGAGCTATTATTCCAGCAATTTCTTCTGCTCCAATACTTGAATCCTTTGAATTTTTTGCAGCCCATAGTTTCTTTTGTTTATCTAATTCTAGGGATAGTTCCTTTTCTTCATCTCTTAAAGATGCAGCTTTTTCGAAATCTTGATTAGTGATTGCTGCCTTCTTTTCATTATTAATTTCTTTTAATTTATCTTCTATTTCCTTTAATCCTTTAGGAAATGTTGATGATTTAAGTCTTGCTCTAGAAGCAGCTTCATCAATTAAGTCAATTGCTTTATCAGGTAAAAATCTATCTGATATATATCTATGAGACAGCTTAGCTGCTGCTTCTATAGCTTCATCTGTTATAGCTACCTTATGATGTGCTTCATATTTGTCTCTCAAACCCTTTAATATAAGTATTGCATCATCTACAGTTGGCTCTTCTACAGTTATTGGTTGAAATCTTCTTTCTAAAGCAGCATCCTTTTCTATATGTTTTTTATATTCATCCAAAGTTGTAGCTCCAACAACTTGTAATTCTCCTCTTGCCAAAGTTGGTTTGAGTATATTAGATGCATCTATAGATCCTTCTGCAGCCCCTGCTCCAATAATAGTATGAAGTTCATCTATAAATAATATTATATTTCCAGCTGCTTTAATTTCATCTACAGAATTTTTGAGTCTTTCTTCAAATTCTCCCCTATACTTCGCTCCAGCTACCATACCTGCCATATCAAGAGTAATAACTCTCTTTTCTTTTAAAATTTCCGGCACATTTCCTTTAACTATTTCTTGGGCTAATCCTTCTGCAATAGCTGTCTTACCTACACCAGGCTCTCCTATTAAAACAGGATTATTTTTTGTCCTTCTAGATAATATTTGAATTACCCTTTCAATCACATCTTCCCTACCTATAACTGGATCAAGTTTCCCTTCTTTTGCCCTTTGATTTAAATCAGTACCATATTTATCAATAGTTTTTGTCCCTGTAGTACTTGAAATTTGAGAAGTGCCTCCTATATTTGAATTTCCTTCTCCTACCTGCCCTTGATTTAAAGTTTTAACAACTTCATTTTTCAGTTCTTGTAAACTTGAAACAGATTTAACAATTTGTGCAGCTATACCTTCCCCTTCATCAATCAATGCCAATAGTATATGCTCTGTTCCTATATATGAAGCACCTTGTTGTATTGAATATTGTTTTGCTAATTCAATAATATATTTACTCCTTGGGCTAATTGTTATAAACTCAGGTATTTTATCACCAATACCTGTCGAATTTTTAATAATTTCTCTAACCTGATCTACATTTAATTTTTCTCTAAGTATTTTCCCAGCAATTCCTTCTTCTTCAATCATTAAGCCCAATAAAATATGTTCTGTTCCTAACATATTTTGTTTGAATTTTTTAACTTCCTCTTGTGCTAATTCAATAGCTTTTTTTGCTGAATTGTTAAAACCATTTATCATATATTTCATCTCCTTTATCCGTTAATACTATTTTAACTATATTTAAGATAATAATTCTCTACTAATTAATTCTGCCCTTTTAAAGTCTCTTTCCTTCGCAGTAAGATCCTTACCTTCTTTAGATAAAAGATTATTGGGTTGTATTTTAATCATTAATTCATATAACTTCTTATTTTTAACCTTATCAATTATTTTCATTTCACTTCCAAGTTTTATCAACGACAATAACTTCATAGCTTCATCAGTAGTCATTTTTTTAGCATTAGTCAACAATCCATAGGCCCTATATATTTCATCTTCAAGTTCATCAATATTATTTTTATTAAGATAATCTCTCGTATGTTTTTCCTTTTGTGCTATTTGCATTGTAATTTGCGTAACCTTATCAATTAGTGTTTCCTCAGATGCACCTAATGTACCTTGATTAGAAATTTGATATAAATGTCCTAAAGATTTTGTACCTTCACCATATACTCCTCTAACAGCTACTCCTAGTTGTGAAACACCGTAAATAAGCTTATCAATTTGATTAGTTATAGATAATGCTGGCAAATGCATCATAACAGATGCTCTCATTCCCGTTCCTAAATTAGTTGGACAACTTGTTATATATCCTAAATCCTTATCGAAAGTGTAATCTAGTTTTTCCTCTAAAACATCATCAATTTTATTACTAATATCCCAACATTCCATTAATGACATATTCTGTCCTAATGATTGGATTCTTACATGGTCTTCTTCATTTATCATAATAGAAACACTTTCATCTGGACTTAAAAGAAATGCTCCATCATTCTTTTTTTCTCCTAATCCTGGACTAATTAAATGTCTTTCAACGAGAACATTTTTCTCAGTTTCACTTAAATCTTTCATATATGTCAATTTATAATTCAATCCAATACTATTTATAGCATCATTTACATCATTAATAATTTTATTCGATTCTTCATTTGACATTTTAGTAGGAAATTTATAATTCTTTAAATTCCTTGCCAATCTAATTCGGCTAGTTACCACAATATCATTGTAATCCATATTTAGCCCTCCTCATAATTATAACGTACTTTCCATATTTCTTATTCTATCTCTCAATTCTGCAGCTTTTTCATATTCTTCTGCTTCAATTGCTTGTTTTAATTCAATTTTTAATTTTTCAATATCCTTTTGTATTCTATATGTTCCCCCATCCCTTCTTGGAATTTTACCCTTATGGGTATCATATCCCTGTATATTTTTTACGACTGGCATAAGTTTAGTTTTAAACGTATCAATGCAATCACTACAACCAAATTTACCATTTTTTTTAAATTGCTCAAATGTCATTCCACAAGTAGAACAACCTTTACTAGATAAATATGATGTTGTACTAAAAGCATTATTCAACATTGCAGAAAACATATTTTCCATAGAAAATCCTGAATTAAATATAGATTGATTCTTTTTAGCACACTCTTCACACAAATGGCTTTCAGTCTTTTTTCCATTAATTATATGTGTTACATGAACTGTAGCTTCATTTTTACCACATTCATTACATAACATAATATACCTCCCATTTAAATATCTTTATTATTGTTCTATCAATGCTAAAATCATTTCTTTCAATATATCAGCTCTAAACTTGTTTCTGTTATCATAGGAGACTTCCTTTAATGCTCTATCATTTATAGCTCTTTTCATTATTCTTTGTTCTCTTTGTGAGATTATACCTCTATCGGCTAAAATTTCAATTATATCAAGAGCTTTATTAATAGTTATACTTTCACCTATGCTATCACCAAATATTTTATCCAATTCATCTTGCTTTGAAGATTTTACTTTGAAAATTCTTATATAACCTCCGCCACCCCTTCTACTTTCAATAATATATCCTCTGTCATTATTAAACCTAGTAGTCAAAACATAATTAATTTGAGAAGGAGAACAATCAAATTGTTGAGCAAGCAAATTTCTTTGGATTTCTATTGCACTTTCTTCATTGGAATCCATTAACTCCTTTATAAAACCTTCAATTATATCACTTAAATTTGACAACTTATCACTTCCTAACTAATATTTTAGTATTTAACCTTAGTTCTGTCTTTGACTTTGACTTTCTTTGACCTTTAATTTATTATATCATTATTATTTCTTAAATCAATATTTATTTTCAAATAATTTTCATTAAAATTCATCAAATATTCCTTAATTAGCTATATTTTATAATGTTTTCTCAATTTTTCTCAATTTTTCTTAATTCTTATTATTTTCTACTCAAAAAACCTCTCGTTTATGCGAGAGGTGATAGTTTTTAATTTATTAACTTTCTATTACTACATCTAATCCTAAAACTGCTATAGACTTACCTTTATCAAAAATTGGAGAAGCTATAGTTAATACAATTTCATTTGTATCTGTAGTGATATATAAATCAGAAATATATACTTTTCCTTCCAAAGCACCAATAAACCATGGTCGGTCTCTCAAATCTATCTGAGGGATATTGTCAAGATTGCAACCTACTCTAGTACTATCAGGCTTATATGTATAAAGAACAATTTTATCATTATGCTGTCTTGAAAGCTCTTTAAACAATTTCGTATGTACTTTACTATCCAACTTAATTATATCAGGATTTTGTACTAAATCTTTAACAAAGGCTGTCCATTTATTTTTTATCGATTCTAATTTATCCTTTGGAATTTTAACTTGCGAGTGTTCTTTTATAACATTTGTCATTGCCTCACTCATTCTCTCAAATGATTCTGTTTCCTGTGCCATTATTTCAATTTTATTTGTTTGCTCTTCTATTACTGAAGCTACTTGTCGTGTTGCCTCACTAATTTCATCTGAAACAGAAGTAATTTGAATAAGATGACTATTCATACTTTCAATTTCGTTCTTTTGTAACTCAATGCCTTCACATACTTGAAACATTGTTGATACAGTTAAATCACTAGTTTCAATCATGCCTTGAAAACCTTTTTCTGCTTTAGACAATATATTTGAATTTTCTTGTTCTTGACTTATTCCTTTATCAAAAGAATTAATTAAATCCAAGATTTCATTTTCAAAATTGCTGAGTATTTTTCCTATTTCATCGGCTGCCTTATTAGATTCTTCAGCTAGTGATCTTATTTCATTAGCAATAACAGAAAAACCCTTTCCAGCCTCTCCTGCTCTGGATGCTTCAATTGAAGCGTTTATTGCGAGTAAATTTGTTTGTTCAGAAATATTTTTCACTACATCTATGATGCCATTCATAGTTTTAAGGTTTTCTGACGTTTCCTTTGTTTGTTGTGATAATAGAATATTATCATTTGACCTTGATTGCATTTTCTCAATTAATTGCTGTAAAACTTCACCGTTATCCCTAAACCCTAAAACAGTTTCCTCCAAATTGTTTTTTGCATTTTCAACTTTAATGCTCGTCTCATTTGCAAGTTCTACTAATTTTTGGCTACTGTCCATAATATTATTAGTCATATTATTTTGTCGCTCTACTCCTGTAGCAATTTCCTCAATTGTTCCAGATATTTCTTGCATTGCAGAACTCGTTTCCATTGTTATAGCAGACAGTTTTTTTGTTCTATTAAAAAGAGTGTCAGAATTCATACCAACTTGAGCAAGAACCTTTCTATAATTATTTATTAATTTGTTTAAACCTTCAGTAAGTACTTTCCGTCTTGAATCTTTTCTACCAAATTTTTTACTTAAATTACCTGAATTTACTTCTTGTATTCCATAAATAATATTAGTACCTAATATACCTCCAAATAACCTCATCGCCCTAGCCTCCATCCATAATCTGTTATATTTATACAGCTATTATAGATGTTTGACATTTATTTTGCAAGTAAAAAGTATTTTTTTGTAAAAATATATCTTTTTTATATTATAGGGTATACATTTTATGCATACTGTAGGCGGGAAATACGCAAATATATTATGGATGTTATTTCGGGTCACGGTACGCATACAATGCGTCCCCTACGTTGTGGGTGTTATTTTGTTGATAGTTTACGGGACACATATATGTGTCCCGTAAAGTTTTAATATTATTTGTACATATTACTATATTTTATTCCAGCTGTTAATGTTGTATTTCTATATTCATATAATTCACTAACAGTTACAAGTTGATATCCTCTATTTATAAGTTCAGGCACTACTTTTTCCACAGCTTCAGCAGTACTGTCATATAAATCATGCAACAGAATAATATCACCATCTTTAACATTGTCAAGAATATTATTAATTATTATTTCAGTATTTCTATTTTCCCAATCAAGGGTGTCAATAGACCAAAGAATAATAGGTTTGAATATTTTTTTATTATACTCCTCACTATTAGTACCATAAGGCGGTCTCATTATAGATGGAGTATATCCTGTAGCATTTCTAATTAAATCATCTGTTCCTTTTATTTGCTTATATAATTCTTCATCAGACAAAGTTGTTATATCTTTGTGATTATAACTATGGTTTCCTATTTCATGTCCATTTTCAATCATTCGAATTAAAGTATCTTTATTATTTTTTACGTTATTTCCTAAAACAAAAAATGTTCCAACTGAATTATATTCTTCTAATATATCTAAAATTCTTGGAGTATATAGTTTAGATGGACCATCATCAAATGTTAATGCGATCATTGGCTTGTCAGGATTAATATTTCTTTCTTCAAGTTTATTGTTAAAGTTACTTTGTATATCATATTCTTCCGCATATATTTGAATATTCATTGAAAAAATCATCATTATCATTAATGAATATATTAGTATTTTCTTTATCATCATTATCCCCCTTAATAAATCTATAAAACTAAATATATATTTTATATATCGTACGTTATATATGCATTGTATATTCTGTGAACAAAAATATCTATATAAGTTTTTAGGGTATAATGGTAATTTAATCTTATTAATAACAGTATATAGCAATATATCCATTTTACTTCTTTAATATTTACCCATTTAATTTTGGCTATTATAATTAGGTGTTGATATATAATTAACTTTTTTCATTTTAAAAACAGTTGCACTAATAATACATTTGAATATTTGATCTATTGCCATACATAACCATATAAATACTATATCAAGTTTGATAACATATGCAAAAACAAGTGCCAAAGGTACTCTAATTACCCAAATTCCTAAAAATGAAATTATCATTGGTATATTTTTATAACCAGCTGAACGAATAGTTCCACTTAATACCTTAGTTAAATTCTGTGGTATTTGTATAAAGCCCATAACAATGAGATATTTAATTCCTATCCCTTGAATTTCAGCATTATTTGTAAAGAAGCTCATAAATAAACTTGGAAAAATAATAATTAATAGAGATGAAAATAAACTAATTATAGTTGAAGTAGTAATTAATTGTTTAGTATATATTTGTAATAATGCGCCGTCTCGTTTTCCAATAGCATTGGCAGTTAATGATGTGGCAGCAACCCCCACTCCTATAGCAGGCATCTCTGATAATAACTCAGCTTGTAACCCAAGTTGATATGCTGAAAAAGTAACCTCTCCATAGGAAAGTATTATTTTACTCATAACTATAGCAGAAAGTTGCCAAAACATACTTTCAAATGCTGCTGGTATGCCAATAGAATAAACTTTTTTCATTAAATTAAAATTTAACTTTAAATCAAATTTGTCAATAATACTAAATAACCCATGTGTTTTATTGTATAGAAGATAAAAACCTAATAAAGCACCTGATATCTGTGCAATTAAAAGCGCTAAGGCTGCACCTATAAGTGATAATCTTGGAAATCCAAACTTACCATATATGAGCACATATCCTAGCATCACATTTATTATATTAACAACAATCGCAATATACATGGGAGTTTTCGTATTTCCACAACCTTGAAATGCAGCTGTTACTACTGACATAATCAAAAGAAAGGGTGCTGTTAAAATAACTATTTTCAAATATTCACTTGAATGAAATAATGTTTCAGTATTGGTTGTGAAAAAAGATAAAATCTTTGATGAATTAAATAATATTATAATTATTAAGGCAACTGCAATTAAAACTCCTGTAATAACTGTTTGTTCAAATGTCTTTTTACACTTTGTCATATCACTTTTACCATATGTTTTAGCGATAATAACTGTTGCTCCTACCCCAATGCCTTTAAATAAGCACCATAATACCCCTGTTATTCTGGTACAAATTCCTTGAGAAGATATAAGTGTAGGAGTAAGCCTTCCTATCATTGCAGCTGATATGAGACCAGCCGATACTTGAAATATATTTTCCAGCATCACTGGTATAATAAGTAAAAATATCTTTTTTCTTATTATTTTGTTATCATAAATTTTTTCAGGCATTATCATATCCTCTTGTTTTCTATAATAGATACTGCAATTGTACATCACAATAAAAGACCTTTCAAGTAAAAATATTTCACTTGAAAGGTCCTTATTCATATTCAATAATAATATTTATTTAGATGTAGGAAACCAGTTCTTAGTACTATTGGCTATATATACAAGAAAAAGCATTGTTGGAACTTCAGTTAATACACCAACTGTTGTAGCTAATGCTGCCGGTGAATCCATACCGAATAATGCTATTGCTACAGCTACTGCAAGTTCAAAAAAATTAGATGCTCCTATCATGCCTGCAGGTGCCGCGATTTCATAGGGCAATTTAAACCATTTACATGCTAAATAAGCTATAAAAAATATTAAAATAGTCTGAATTGTAAGTGGTATAGCTATTAACAAAATATGTAACGGATTATTTAAAATAGTCTCTCCTTGAAAAGAGAATAATAGAATCAACATTAATAATAAACCCGCAGTAGTTACTCCATCAAATTTTGGCAAAAACTTGTTTTCAAAATATTCCAACCCTTTTTTCTTAATTATGTTCAACCTAGTTAATACACCACCAGTTAAAGGTATTACTACAAAAAGAATAACTGATAATACTAATGTGTCCCATGGAACTGAAACATTGCTAACTCCTAATAAAAATTTTACTATAGGTATAAAGGCTGCTAATATGATTAAATCATTAGTAGCTACTTGAACTACTGTATAAGCGGGGTTACCCTTAGTTAAGGTACTCCATACAAATACCATTGCTGTGCATGGAGCTGCACCGAGTAATACTGCCCCTGCCAAATATTCCGTTGCAAGTTCAGAAGCAATAAAGTTCTTAAAAACTACAAATAAAAAGAATGAAGCTATTGCATACATTGAAAAAGGTTTAATAATCCAATTAGTAATCCAAGTAACATAAAGACCTTTTGGGTTTTTGCCTACATTTTTAATACTTTGAAAATCTACCTTCATCATCATAGGATAAATCATTACCCAAATAAGTATAGCAGTTGGTATTGAAACATTAGCATATTCAAAATTGCCAAAAAACTCTGGTATTGATGGTATGAATTTTCCAATTAATACACCTGTTACCATACAAAGCGCTACCCATAATGTTAAATATTTTTGAAAAAATCCTATTTCTGATTTATTTTCTTTGCTCATAATAAAGTCCTCCAAAATTTATTTATTGTTGCACAAATCATTTGCCTTGCATTTTTTAAACCTTTGACTGTCTCTTTCATAACAAGACAACCCACTTATCATTTTTATTAGATATTTATATAGTTCCATATTTTTACTCTTAAATTCATCACTAATATTATAATAAGTCCACTGTGCTTTTTTATAACTTTCTAAAATACCTGCTTTTTTAAGTACAGTCAAATGTCTAGACGCATTAGATTGTGTAAGTTCTAAACAATCTTCAATTTCACATACACACATCTCGTCTTTTAATAATTGTGATAAAATACGTAATCTTGTTTCATCTGCCAATGCTTTAAAAATTTCAATCAAATTGTCATCTCCTTATATATTCTTAAATGAGCATATACGCATATGCGATTTTAAATAAAATCTATTTGATATAATTTAATAGAATATTTTATCAATCAAATAGATATTGTTAATACAATTTTTGATTTAAAATCTTATTTTTTAGTTCCTTAATTTTCTTTTCAATTTCAGCAATTACCCTTTCAAATTCCTCATCACTTTTTCCTGTAGGATCGTCTAAACCCCAATCTTCTTCGTATTTGCTTTCAACAAATGGACAAATAACATTACATCCCATCTTTATTACTATATCTATTTCAGGAAGTTCCGTTATTAATTTAGAATAATGTTTTTGATTTATATCAATATCGTAAATTTTTTTCACCAATCTCACTGCATCTTGGTTTATTTGTGGTTTAGTTTCAGTTCCCGCCGAATAACTGTCAAATACATCAGATGCAAAGTATTTTCCAAGAGCTTCTGCAATTTGACTTCTGCATGAATTATGAACACATATAAATGCTACCTTTGGTTTATTATTACTCACTATAATTCTCCTTTACATTAATCATTTAATTTATCAAATTATATATTGATATATAACTATATGTCAATGTATTAATATCATATTTTTTGTAAAATCTATGTAAAATCAGTTTTATATTCAAAAAAATTTTCATAAACATATTGACAATTATCAATATGATGAATATAATACATATAGATAATTATCTATATGTCAAATTAATAAAAGAGGTGTAAAATTGGCTGAAAAATATGAAAATTATGCATTATACATGAAAGCTCTTTCAGATGAAACAAGAGTTAAAATATTTGAAATGCTTACTCAAGGAGAACTTTGTGCTTGTATTATTTTGGAAGAGTTTAAAATAACACAACCTACATTGTCTTATCATATGAAAATTCTATGTAAAAGTGGCTTAGTAGACAGCAGAAAAGATGGAATTTGGACTAAATATACTATTAATAAAAATAACCTTGTAATTTTAAAAGATTTCATAAACAATATAGCTGAAAAATCAGTGTAAAATAATGATTAAGGAGAATTGAATTGTTTATATTTGAATGGTTGAATAACCAATTACTTAAAATGGAATGGCTTTACAATTTAATAAAGCTTTTAGTAGAAAATGTATTTAATTTAAGTATTAATGAACGACTAGGTGGAAGTATTCACTTTTTTATATATGATGTAATAAAAATATTTATACTATTATCAGTTTTGATATTTGCAATTTCATATATACAAAGTTATTTTCCTCCTGAAAGAACTAAAAAAATATTAGGAAGATTTAGTGGAATAACAGGTAATATCTTAGGTGCATTGCTTGGAACAGTTACACCATTTTGCTCCTGCTCTTCAATTCCTTTGTTTATTGGATTTACAAGTGCAGGATTACCATTAGGTATTACATTTTCATTTTTAATATCTTCACCACTAGTAGATTTAGCTTCGGTTATTTTACTTGCAAGTATATTTAATTGGAAAATTGCAATAGCATACGTCATTGTCGGTCTAATACTTGCTGTAGCAGGTGGAACTATAATAAGCAAATTAAAACTTGAAGATTATGTAGAACCATTTGTATACGGTAATAAGGTTCTTGAAACAGAGCAGGAAGAATTAACTGTTCATGACAGAATTGATTTTGCAAAAGAACAAGTATTGGAAATAGTAAAAAGAGTATGGATATATATTTTAATAGGCGTTGGAATTGGTGCTGCTATTCACAATTGGATTCCAGAATCTTTAATATCTGCAATATTAGGTAAAGATAAGTGGTATTCAGTTCTCGTAGCAACTTTTGCCGGAATACCAATGTATGCTGATATATTTGGAACATTGCCAATTGCTGAAGCTCTTGTATTGAAAGGTGTTGGATTGGGAACAGCTCTTTCATTCATGATGGGAGTAACTGCATTGTCTCTGCCATCAATAGTAATGCTAAAACAAGTTGTCAAGGTTAAGCTTTTAGGAATATTTGTCGGCTTAGTAACAATAGGTATTATTATAATCGGTTATGCATTTAATGCATTCGGATATATATTTATATAATTATTAAAAAATAATAAAAGGAGATTTATTATGGTAATTAAAATTTTAGGTTCAGGTTGTAAAAATTGTATAGCTTTAAAGAAAAATACAGAAGATGCTGTAAAGGAATTGGGAATCGAAGCAGAAATAGTAAAAATAGAAGACATGAAGGATATTGTATCTTATGGAGTGCTTCAAACTCCAGCACTAGTAATTGATGAAAAGGTAGTGTCTTTTGGTAAAGTGTTAAAACCCAAAGATATAGTAAAGGCACTTAAAAAGGTGCAATAGTAGAATAAAGAAAAACAACTCCTCTTTTAGCAAACGAAAATGCTGTTTATTACAAAGAGGAGTATTATTTATACTAATGGAAATCTATATATACTGCTCACTTTTTTTATTTTATTATAGTATTTCCACCCATATAAGGCTGTAATGCTACTGGAATATTAACTGAACCATCCTCGTTTAAATTATTTTCTAAAAATGCTATCAACATTCTAGGAGGAGCGACTACTGTATTGTTTAATGTATGCGCAAAATATTTGCCCTTTTCTCCATTAACACGAATTTTCAAACGTCTAGCTTGAGCATCCCCTAAATTAGAACAACTTCCTACTTCGAAATATTTTTTCTGTCTTGGAGACCAAGCTTCAACGTCAACTGATTTTACTTTTAAATCAGCTAAATCTCCTGAACAACACTCCAATGTTCTAACAGGAATATCTAATGTTCTAAATAAATCCACAGTATTTTGCCATAATTTATCATACCACATCATACTGTCTTCAGGTTTACATACTACTATCATTTCTTGTTTTTCAAATTGATGTATTCTATAAACGCCTCTTTCTTCTACACCGTGAGCTCCTTTTTCCTTTCTAAAGCATGGAGAATAACTAGTTAAAGTTTGTGGCAATTTTGATTCTGGTAATATAGTATCGATGAACTTACCAATCATTGAGTGCTCGCTAGTACCAATTAAGTACAAATCCTCTCCCTCTATTTTGTACATCATTGCATCCATTTCAGCAAAACTCATAACTCCTGTAACAACTTCACTACGAATCATAAAAGGCGGAATACAATATGTGAATCCACGATCAATCATAAAATCTCTAGCATATGATATCACTGCAGAATGAAGTCTTGCTATATCTCCCATTAAGTAATAAAATCCATTACCAGCTACTTTTCTTGCACTATCTAAATCAATACCATTAAACTTTTCCATGATATCAGTATGATATGGTACTTCAAAATTAGGAACTACAGGTTCACCATATCTCTGAACTTCAACATTTTCACTGTCGTCTTTTCCTAATGGAACACTTGGGTCAATGATATTAGGAATTGTCATCATTATTTTTTGTATTCTTTTTTCTAATTCATTTTCTTTCTTTTCTAATTGAGCTAGTTCCTCTTGATTGGCCACTACTCTTCTTTTAAGTTCTTCAGCTTCTTCTTTTTTCCCTTTTGACATTAATCCGCCAATTTCTTTGGATATTTTATTTCTTTCTGCTCTTAATGAATCAGCTTTTTGTATTGTTTCTCTGTTTTCAATATCTAAAGTTAATACTTCATCTACTAAAGGCAGCTTATTGTCCTGAAATTTATTTTTAATATTTTGTTTTACTAATTCAGGATTTTCTCTAACAAATCTTAAATCTAACATATTTTTCCTCCCATAAATTTAAATATAAATAAAAAAATCTTTCATCTACTATGAGACGAAAGATTCGTGGTGCCACTCAATTTGCCAGTTATTAGAATAACTGACCACTCGTAAGTACTATAAAGGGTACCAACCCTCGATTTATCACCGATAACTCCAAAAGTGGAAAGATTTTTCCTTTCACCGATTCACACCAACCATCGGCTCTCTGCAGAAATTCATAAATCGTAGCTTTTATCATTGTTAATTAATTATTTCTATTTCCCTATATTATATACTATTTTATATAATTTGCAAATGAAATTTTAAATACATAGAAAAATCATAAAAAAACCTCTCGATATTATATCCTAGACGTTTAATGTTAAGCTAGTTACTAGCCCCTTCTTTAATTTCTATCAGGTACTACATTAATAAATAAAGAAACATCTTCTATCTTAGAATAAAAATGAACACTATTCTGTTTTAAATTAAAATAATAAATTTCCTGTTTGTTGTAAACAACATACTCTTTTGGATCTTTTTTTAAAATATAGACATTTTTATCAATGTTCTCATATTCACCTTTTTCCAAAAAATTAAATTGCTTATACCTATAATAATTAGTTTTATCAAAAACTAAATATTCAGCATCTCCTGACATTTCATCACCCATAATATAAGTCCCTTTAATACCTTTATCAATTAAAAGTTCATTTAAACGATTTTGCTTCTCTACGTTTAGAAAAAATAATATTACCAATAATGTTAATAGTAAAATATATTTAGCATTTCTAAATATAAATTCCTTAGTATTACTAACAAACATACCGTTCCCTCCTAATAAAATTATAGCTATTTTATAGAATTGCTATAACCTCTGTTTTTTTAAAAAATTATTAATGCGTTGGGGACTGTCCCCAACGCATCTGTTGTTTGATTTTTAAACTTAATTATCATTCTTTGCTTTATATTCTTCAATAACTTTTTCTGCCATATTGTTTGGCATATCGTCATATCTTAAGAACTCCATTGTAAAGCTTCCTCTTGCTTGAGTCATGGATTTCAAATCTATAGCATATGTGTACATTTCAGCCATTGGTGCTTCTGCAAGTACCATTTGAGTTCCATCTTGTTGTTGTTCCATCCCGAGGATTCTTCCTCTTCTTTTATTCATGTCACCCATTATATCGCCCATGTACTCATCAGGAATGTTTATTTCAACTTTAGCTATTGGTTCAAGAAGAACTGGTTTAGCTTCCATCATACCTTTTTTAAAGGCTAGAGATGCTGCTATTTTAAATGCCATTTCATTAGAGTCTACATCATGATATGAACCATCATATAATGTTGCTTTCATATTAACAACCTTACAACCAGCTAAAACGCCTTTTTCTAAGCATTCTCTTAATCCTTTTTCAACTGCTGGTATATAGTTTCTAGGAACTGAACCTCCAAATATTTCTTCTGTAAATTCAAATTCTTCTGTTGTTGGTTCAAATCTAATATGAACATCTCCATATTGGCCTGCTCCACCTGATTGTTTTTTGTGTTTACCTTGAACATCAGATTTACCTTTAATTGTTTCTCTATAAGCAACTTTAGGATTAGTTAAATTTACATCAACCTTATAATGATTTTTAAGTTTACTTGCAATAACTGATAATTGCATATTTCCCTGTCCACCAATAATTTGTTCCTTTGTTTCGACATTTCTTTCTAAAGTAAAAGTTGGGTCTTCTTCGTTTAATTTATTAAGACCAATTCCCACTTTTTCATCATTATCCTTAGTAGTAGCACTAACCGCCATAAAGTAACATGGTTTAGGGAAATCTATACTATCATAAACAATAGGATTAGATTTTAATGAAATCGTATCGCCAGTTTTGAAGTTTTGAAGCTTTGATGTAGCTCCTATATCTCCTGATGATATTTCTGAAGATTCAATTTGATCCTTTCCTCTTAGGAAAAATATATTTCCGACTCTTTCTGTCTCTCTATTACTCGCATTGTAAATTTCCATATCCTTCTTAAGAACACCTGATAAAACTTTATATAAAGAAATTTTACCTACAAACGGGTCAACAATAGTTTTAAATACAAGTGCTGATAACGGTTCAGACGGACTAACTTTGCGAACTTCTTCTTTTCCATTATTCGTTCCCTTAACTTCTTTTAAATCTTCTGCACTTGGTAGGTATTCTACAATCATATGCATTAGTAAATTAGCTCCAACTGCTCTTGAAGCAGAACCAACTACAACAGGTACTAAATCCCCTGTCATAACAGCTTGCCTTAATCCATTATGTATTTCTTCATCGGTGAACTCTTCGCCACTGAAAAATTTTTCAAGCATTTCTTCATCTGTTTCTGCAACTGATTCCATTAATTCAGCACGTAATTCTTCAGCTTTATCCATTGCATCAGAAGGAGCATCTTTAGGTACACATACCTTTCCATCAAGAATATAACCTTGTCTTCTTATAATATCTACATATCCATTAAAGGACTCTTCTTTTCCTATTGGAACTGCAAATGGAACTACTTTTTTACCAAACTTTTGTCTTAATTCTTCCAGTACTTTATCAAAATCAACGTTTTCTTTATCCATTTTATTAAGTAAGATGATTCTTGGCATATTTCTTTCTTCAGCATATTTCCATGCCTTTTCTGTCCCTACTTCTACACCGGAACTTGCATCAACTACTACTACAGCTCCGCTTGCTACTCTCATGGCTCCATATACTTCTCCAACAAAATCAAAGTATCCTGGAGTATCTAGGAAATTTATTTTAGTATTTTCATACTCTACAGGTATGATAGATGTACCAATTGAAAACTGTCTATCTTTTTCTTCTTTATCGAAATCTGATATTGTATTACCATCTTCAACTTTTCCTAAACGATTAGTTACTTTTGTTATGTATAAAAGTGCTTCTGTAAATGCAGTTTTTCCACAACTTCCATGACCGATTAGGGCAACGTTTCTAATTTTGTCAATGTTATACGTTTTCATTTATTAATTTCCTCCTATTGATGATTCTGCGTATTTATATTATTTTACATTATTTTAGGTTAAAAATCAATATAATTTTAATATATAAACTTATTTGTATAATTCAATAGATTTTAATATACAATAAAATATTCAATAAAATAAAGTACCAAATTTTGATAATTTTTTTGCACAATTTTAATAGTAATGATATAATTTTTTTAAGATCTATGAGAGGAAAATATGATGAAAGACATTATATTTAATTACATAATACAAGCATTTTTAGGTGGTGCTTCAGGATATATAACTAATGACTATGCTATTAATATGTTATTCAAAGAATATACTCCTTTAAAAATTGGAGGTGTCATTAAGAAAACTAGAAATGAATTTATAGACAATCTTAGCAATATAATTGAAAATGATATAATTAGTAAAGATAAAATCAACGAAATATTGCATGATGAAAAATTCAATGCAAAATTCGAAGCTCTAACTAATGATTTTTTTACTATTTTTTTATATGATTCAATTGAAAATAATAGTATTTCTGATATAAGGGGCATTGACTCAACAATACAAAAAACAGGTGAGTTTTTAGAGAATAATATAACTAAATTCCTCTCTGAACTAATATATTTTTTTATAGATAATATTAATATTGAAGAAGTTTTTACAGAAGAACAATTAACTAAAATAACTAATTCAATAATTTCTTCCATAACATCTATGATTGAAAACTCAGATTTCGTTGATGAAGTTTTAAATAATTTATATAATGAAATCAGTCATATAAAGATTGCAAACATACTTGGTAATTTGGAAAAATCAAAGAAAAACATCGTTTCAAACATTTTATATGAGTTAGAAAATATAGTTAATAACAACAATATAAATGATAAAATTCTAAATATCTATAAAACCACGGAAGTTAATAAAGCATTAGTTGCTGGAAAAGAAATTTTTTATAATAAAAAAATTAAAGATATTATTAATCTTAGTGAAGAAGAAAAAATAAAATTATCTCAATTGTTTGTAGACTTTATTAATTCTCATAAAGGTCAGAATATTTTATATGAAATGTCTAACTCTTTATTTTTATATGGTGAAAAATGTGATAAAAGTATATTCCAAATTTTAGATGCAAACTTTGAAAAGAGCCTGAAACTTTACCTTTTAGAAAACATACCAATTCTAACTGAAAAATTAATTGAATGGTTAAATGAGAACAATAATAATATTGACAAAATTATAAATAATTCTATAGATGAAGTTATCGAGGAATCAGATGGTTTAAAAGGTAAACTTCTATCAACAATAAAAGATTCTTATTTTAATAATTTAAGCTCAAAATATAATATAGTTCAAAAAGTCATTGATTATGTTAAAAGTATTTCTGAACCCGAGATGTTAAGCAGTAGTATAAGTGCAAAAATAATAAATTTACTGAATAATTTATCTATTAAGGAAATAGTAGCAGAAGCTGAAAACAATTCAATAGATTCAATAAAAACAACTATATTTATAACTAATTACATAAATAGCCATTTCGAGGTAGTTTTCAACCAACTTTTATATTATATACTAGAATCACAAGTTAAAGATTTTTTACCTAAAGAATTACTTTCAAAAAAAACAATAACTAATCTTATAACTAAATCTAAAAAAATTATTTCATCTAATTATTTTCATAATAATATAGAAAATAAGGTGAACATTTATTTAAGTAACATTACTAATAAAAGTGTTGGTGATTTACTAAATGAAGAAAAATTTAAAAATAATATACATGAAATCAAAAATATTTTTATTACTCAACTTAATGAAAATTCAAGCGAAATTAAAAAACTAATAAAGAACAACATTATAAAAATTGATTTTAATAAAAAATTAGACAATCCTGTGATTCATGAACTTCTTATTAATAATATTAATAAAAAGTATCATAGTGAATCTAACAAAATTAAAGAAAAAAATATGTCATTATTAATAGACAAATTAAATTCTATTGATAATTTGAATAAGAATAGCACTAAAGCATTACAAAACTACATAATCAACAATATGGACAAAATTCTTGAAGGATCTGTTAAAAATATAGTTGCAGAAAATTTAAATAAACTAAACGATGATGAACTTGTTGATTTTGCCAATGATTTTATAGGTCGTGAGCTAAAGCCTATTATGTATTTTGGTGGAATACTTGGAGTTGTAGCAGGTATTATATTGGCTGCTTTTCAAAATGTTCCTCTTAATCCAGGTCATATCAATATTATAAATATGATTACCTATGCATTAGTTGGTTTTTCAACAAATGCAATTGCTATTAATATGATTTTTAAACCTTATAAAGAGAAAAAGATATTGAGCAAACTACCGTTTCTCAAAAATTTTTCCTTAGGATATATAATTAAAAATCAAAAGATCTTTGCAAAAAACACTGCATTTTATATAGAAAATAATCTTCTTAGCAAAAAAAGTATTAATGAATTATTTATAAAAAATGAACAGAAAATCAGAAGTAGCCTAACTAGCAGTATTTCTGCAAATAACTATGAAGTTTTAAATAAATTATTGGTGAACAATAAGAATAATATTATAAATAAAACTTATATGTTTACAAGAGATTTAATTTTGAATAATCAAAATTCCATAGGAAATTTTACTTATAATGAAATAAGTAACATAAAATTATCTTCCCTACTTACTGATTCAAATATTAGTAATTTAAGTGCTATAAGTACAGATTTACTATTAGATAATCAAAAAAAAATTGGTAATTTATTATATTCGAATTCAATTTCTTACTTAGATAGCTCGAAGTTTAAAAATAAGATAAATATTTCAGTTTCAAAAAAATTTAATAAACATTATAATAAGACCTATGAATTTTTAGATAATCCAATGAAAATTAAAAACAGTCTGCTGAAATATAATAATAAATATCAAGCATATATTAATAGACCATTATCTGAGATTATTAGTACAGAAACTAATGAAGAATTAATTTTAATAGTTAATAATAAAATTCATGAAATACTTATATCTGAAAATTATAGAGAAAATATAACTAATGTAATTATTAAACTTTTCAACAATTATTTTCAGAAAAATAAAAATTTCGAAGATTTGTTTGAAGGTAAGTTAAAGAATTATATTAATAGTAAAGTGCCTATGCTTTTAGATAAACTGTCACTTTCAATAAAGAACAACGTTATAACAAAAAAAGATAGTATATCAACAAAGGTTAAAATTGAAATTAAAAATCACCTTGGTGTGTTAGAAAAGGGCATGTATTCATTAATTGGCGGCGATGAACTAATTGACAAGTTAATGAATAAAATAATTGTTAATAAAATCCCTGAATTTATGGATGATAAGGAAAATGAAGTTCTGCATATTGTATATAATCTATTAAATGATAAATTATATAAAAGCAAGGTTGATAACTTGCATAACTTCTTAAATAAAATACAAATAAAGAGTATAATAGATAATTATTTATCTGACTTGGATAATGTTAAAAACATTGAAGATAAATTAAAACTAATTATAAAAGAAACTGTATTTAAAATAGAAAAAGTTAATTTAAATTCTTTGCTAAAATTTATGTCTCTAAATGATATTAACAATACATTTACTTTATATAAAGATGAGCTGAAAGTTATATTTTCTTATTTGTCTGAAAGTTTAAAAAATAATAAAGAAGAAATAATTGCAGCTGTTGATAGAACTACAAATTTTATTGTAGAAGAATTTTACAAGTCATGTTCTTTTAAAAAAATTTTTAAAGATGTTACTGAAGAAGATATTAATATAATTGTTAACAACCTAATAATAATTTTAAATAAAAATGATAATTTACAAAATTCTTTTAGTTTTTTAATAAAAGAATACAAAGAATATGTATCACAAAATAATTTAAGTGAATTTATTGATAAAGATGAATTTATGAAATCAACAGAATTATTTGTAATGAAATTATTAAATAATCCTAAAACAGAAATTCATTTGAAAAATTTTTATAGTTCATTGTTGAATGAATCAACTAATTGTAATTTTAGTTTTATAGATGAAAAAACAAAATCATATTTTTTAAATATTTTCGTTAATTCGTCAATTAACAGTGTAAGAAATAATATAGATGAGTTACTGAAATCAATAGAACTTGACAAAATTGCCCGTGAAGAAATAGAAAATATGGAGCCTAAGAAAATTCACGAAATGTTTAATTCTTTTGCTGATAAATACTTCAAAAAACTGATGTTATATGGTTTAGGGGGATTTGTATTTGGTATAAACATGTATGTAGGTTTTACAGTTACAATATTAAAAGTGATAGGTGGTAAGTTTAAAATGTAGGGGACGCATTGCATGCGTCCCGCGATCCTGATTTTAGGAGTCTGCGGTATGCATACAATGCATACCCTACAATATTATTTGCTTGGAGTAGTTCCGATTAAATTTGAGTTATCAAACATAAGTTTATTAATATTATAAGCTACTAATAACTGATATCTTCCTATTTCTGCTTGAGCTAAATTAGTATCAGCTTCTATCACATCTATTGATGCTGCCATTCCATTTTCGTATAAAAGTTTATTAATTCTTGCTGCTTCTCTTGCAAGTTCAACAGTTTTATCCATATTTACAAGAGCTCTTTCAGCCTTAATTAAATTAAGGTATGATTTTCTAACATCAAGTTCTACATCCTTGTATGCTTGAGGAATATTTAACTCAGCATCTTTTAGCTTTTCTTCAGCAGCTTTATGTTGTCTTAAATTTGATGTATAATAAGCTGTATAAGCATGTGTTTCAATCTTTTGTACTTCTAAGTTATTTTCTGCAACTAAAATTTCAGGTCTTTCTTCTTTTGCTGTTTCTATAACTTCATCTAAGTTGATTTCTTCTGTTGGAACATAATTTAAATCCTTGTCTACTAATTCTACTTTAGTGTCAAAAGGTAAATTTAATTTATTTAGTAAATCTAATTTAGCTATATTCAAATCATCATTTGCAGAATCTAAATCAGTTTGAGCTTGCTGCACTGCCATTTCTCCATTTAAAACCTCTGCCTTAGTAGCTGAACCATTGTCGAATTTTAAACTGATTACTCTTAATTGTTCTTTAGCGCTATTTAATTTAGCTTCATTTATTTCAATAGTTTTTTCTGCCACTAAAACATTGTAATATAATGATTTAGTTTCTATTTCTATTCCTATATTTAAAAGTTCTTTGCTTTTTTCTAATTCTTCCATTTTAGCATTTGCCAAAATAACATAATATTTATTTCTTACTAATATATCTTCAACACTTTTACTGCTTACATCTATCCCATAATCTTCTAATTCTTCAATTTGATCTTTTGCACTTTTATTAGCACTTCTCATATCCTGCATTTCTTTGATGCCATCTTTGATTTTCCACATTTCCCTGTCGTTTTCTATTGCTAAATTAATAGCATCTTCTATAGAAAGTTCTAAAATATCATTAGTTTCAATTTCATTTTCAACTGTCTTTACTGATTCTTCATTAGCTACAGCATAACTAATTTGTAGAGTACTCATCAAAAGTACCAATGTTAATAACAAAGCTATTTTTCTTTTCATTATATCCTCCTGTTTATCTAGTAATATACTTTTATTTTACACCAAATCCATTAAAAAGCAAGTCTATAATATGCTCTTCTTCTTTTATACTATTCTCACGTTTAAAACTTTTTATTCTAATATATTCACCCATAGCACCTACAATTAAAGTAGCTATTATATCAGAAGAAACACCTTTTTTAACGACACCTTCGTTTTTTCCTTGATCTACCATTTTAATTATTATTGTATAAACATCAAATACATAACTCATCATAGCTTTTACAACTTTTTCTGATACAATATTTTTATTTGACATTATACTTTCTATAGATACATCTTCATAATCCAATTCATTTTCTTTTAAACTTAGCATTTTAAAAAGCTTTTCTCTAAAACTAATATCTTTATTGCTTATTTCTTCAATAACTTCTAGAATCATAGAAACTCTTTCAATACAAGTTTCATCGAAAATTTCCTGCTTATTGCTAAAATACCCATAGAGTGTTCCCTTTCCTACGCCAGCATTTAAAGCTATTTCTTCCATTTTAGTATTATGAAATCCCTTTTCCTTAAATAGAGTCCTGGCAGAAGCTAATATATCATTACGTTTTTGATTCTTAACCGCCATAACGCCTCCTTAAATTTGGTTCATAATTTCATTTTTATTCTTTTTAAATTTTCTTTTAAAGAATTCTGAAATATCATCAAAAATTGTATATATAACAGGCACTATTATCAGTGTTAGTACTGTAGAAAAAGCTAAACCACCTATAACCACAACACCCATTGGTTGAGTCAATTCTCCTCCTTCTCCAATACCTATTGACATTGGAACGAGTCCTAATATTGTAGTTAACGCCGTCATAAGAATAGGTCTTATTCTTATTGGACCTGCTTTCATTATTGCAACAGTTCTGTCTTCACCATTACTTCGTCTTTTATTGATATAATCTACTAATACTATTGCATTATTAACTACTATACCAATAAGTATAATAAATCCAATTATTCCAACTACACTTAAAGGTATACCCGTTATAAATAGCGCAATAAATCCACCTGATAAAGCTAATGGTACAGAAAACATAATTGACAAAGGCTGTATTAAAGATTCAAATTGTGCAGCTATTATCATATAAACAAGTAACACTGCCATAGCCATTGCTAAGAATAAATCACCAAATGTTTCTGCTATTTGCTCTGTTTCTCCACCAAATGTATATTCATAACCATTTGGCATTTCATATTCTTCAAGCAATTGTTTAATTTCAGTCGAAACAGATTGAACATCTCTGCCTAATACACTTCCACTTACAGTTAATACTCTTACTTGATTTTCCCTCGTTATATTTATTGGTCCATTTTCAATTTTTATTTCTGCGACTTCTGACAAAGGAACACTTCCTCCTGTAGGTGTTGGTACAGGTAACATGTTTAAGAAAGTCATACTTTGCCCATATATATTTTCCCCTTTTAAATTTACATCTAACTCGTCTCCATTAATTTTAAATTTAGTAACTACGGAGCCTGATAATGTGTTATTTACTGCAGAGCCTATTTGTGCTGTTGATAATCCATATTGAGAAGCTATTAATCTGTCAGTTATTATTTCTACCTGAGGAATACCATCTTCATAACTTGTAGACACTTCTCTAGTTCCTTCAACTTGTTCAATTAAATTTTTAAAATCATTACCAATATTATTAAGCGTATCTAAATCATCACCCTTAATGCTTATGCTAATTTGTCCTCCCGAACTCATAGCCATCATCGAAGATTCAGAAACACTTATTTCAGCTCCAGGTATATCTTTTACAATTGTTCTTATTTCATCGCTAACTTCTTTTGTACTTTTGTCTCTATCTTTTAAATCATTTAATATAACTGCGATATTACCTCCGTTTGAGCCGCCTCCCATGCTCATCATGCCGCCACTACCTGCTGATGTAAAGACGCCTTCAACTTCAGGTATTTGTTCAACAGATTTTTGTATCTCTTGTAATATACTGTCTGTTTCATGAAGCTCTGCTCCAGATGGAAGACTTACACTTATATTAACTTGACCTTCATCTGTTGCTGGAAAGAACTCTGCTCCTACTGTTGTAACTGCAACAACACTTACTACAAATAATGCTATACTTAAAATAACAGTTATTATTCTATGATTTAAACTAAATCCTAAAACTTTTTTATAAGTAGTTACTATTTTACCATGTTTCTTTTCTTGAGCTTCTTCTGATTCCATATTTTTTACTGATACTAATTTAGAGGACAGCATAGGAATAAGAGTCAAAGCTACAAATAATGAACTTACAAGTGCAATAACTATAGTCATTGCAAAATCCTTAAAAATAGTTGATGCAAGTCCACCAGTAAAAACTATTGGTAAAAAAACAGACATAGTTGTCAAAGTAGAAGCTGTAACAGCCATTGATACTTCATTTGTACCTTCAACTGATGCTGAAATACGATCCATTCCAAGGCTTCTATGTCTATAGATATTTTCTATAACAACAATTGAATTATCAACGAGCATCCCTATACCTAATGCTAAAGCTCCTATAGTCATCATATTTAAAGTTATTCCTGTAAAGTATAATAAAATAAAAGTTGTTATGATAGAAATAGGAATGGAAATAGCTATAACAGTAGTTGTTTTAAAACTTCTTAAAAAAATCAAAAGTATAACTACAGCTAGTATCGCGCCAGTGATAGCAGTGTTTTTCAAGTTATTAATAGATAGATTTATGTATTCTGATTGATCGAATATAGTTTCAATTTTTATATTTGGATATTCTGCTCTTATTTTTTCCAATTCTTTATTTACATTTCTAGCTACATTTACTGTGTTTCCATCAGATTGCTTCATTATGGAAATTTGTACAACATCTTCTCCATTAAGCTTTGTAATAGAATCTTGTTCTTTATTAACAAGATTAACATCTGCTATATCCCTTAATCGAACAGTACCTCCACTTGTAAGTGGAATATTCAAATTTCTTATTTCTTCTACAGACTTAAATTCTCCTACTGTCCTAACTATAAGTTCATTATTACCCTTTTCAACACTTCCACCTGGTAGATTAATATTTTCAGCTTGTATCATTTGACCTACATAATTAGAATTTAAATTATAACCTTTTAATGACTCTTCGTGAAGCATAACTTCCACTTCTTGCTGTAATCCACCTGATACATTAGCCGAAGCTGTACCTTCTATTCTTTCAATACTAGGTTGAATTATATCTTCAGCTATCTTTTGAGTATTGTATATATCGCCATTACTTGAAATTGCCAACTGTATTATTGGCATACTGTTTGGATCCATTTTCATAACAATTGGCGCTGTTGTACCATCAGGCAAAAATCCCTTTATTATATCTATTTTTTCTCTCATTTGGAGCATGGTTTCATCCATATCTGTACTGAAATCAAATTCCATCAATACTATAGAACTACCTTCATTTGAAAAAGAAAATATACCTTCTATATTATCAACAGTTGCTAAAGTTTGTTCTAATGGTTTAGTTATTAAGTTTTCTATTTCTTCTGGTCCTGCACCAGAATAAGTCGTCTGTACCATTGCATATGGTAGCTCCATTGATGGAAGCAAATCTATATTAAGCTTACTAAAAGATACTACTCCCAACAATATAACTATTAAGACCATCATTGTTATTGTAACAGGTTTTTTAACTGAAAATCTTGGTAGCATTCTTATTCACCCCTTACAACCTTTATTTTACTTCCATCATTAACATAATCTTGACCTTTTATTATAACATTTTCACCTTCTGTTAAGCCTGACTTAATTTCTATATATTCACCTGTATCAAGGCCTGTAACAACTTCTCTTTCAACAGCTAAATCTCCACTAGTAACAAATACTATTTTATTACCATTTCTGTTAATAACAGCTTCTGTTTTAACTGCAAGAGCGTTATCAATTTTATCAGTATTTAAATAAACTTTTGCAAACATACCTGGTTTTATTGAACCATCATTTTCTAACAATATTTCTACAGTATATAAATTAGTCATTTGATTGGAAGCTGTGCTTATACTATTTATAACTGCTTCATTAGTATAATCTGCAGCACTAATATCAACAGTTACCATATCACCCTGTTTAATTTTATTCACCATATTTCCAGGAACGCCAAATTCAACTGTAATTATGTCTGAATCTACTATAGTAATTGGAGGCTGACTGGATGTGGCAAATTCTCCTTCAACAATGCTAACATTAGAAATTACGCCAGAAATAGGAGCCCGAACTTCGGCATTATCTAAAGCTGAGGTAGCATTTTCATATGCAACACGCGATTGTTCAACATTTTTTTGAGCTGCTGCTAATGTTTCATCAGAAGCTGCTAATTTAGCTTGTTCATATTGAGTTTCAGGAACAGCTCCTTCTTCATATAACTTTTCAATACGTTCATATGTTTTTTTCGCATTTTCAATTTGTGAAACACTAACATCATAACCTGCCAAAGCAGCTTCATATGCTGCATAAGCTTGATTAACCTGATTGTTAATATCGTCTTTGTCCATTACAAATAATAAATCATCCTTGTTTACACTATCACCTACATTTACATATATTTTTTCAACTTTTCCTGCCATGGTTGGAACAACATAAACATCTTTGTCCGCCAAAGCTTTGGCTGTCATAATATTTTCAATGTAAAGATTCATTGGTTTTAATATTTCTGTCTCAACAGCAATATAACTTTCTTCTGCTGTTGTCACCGCAGTATTACCATCAGTACTACATCCAGTAACTACTAGAGCTATAATAATTAATAATGTCAAAATTTTTTTCAACTTTCCCTCCATATTTCCGACCGACCGGTCAGTATTTTACTTAGTAAGTTTAGCATTTAGAATATTATATGTCAACATAATATTCTAAATTTGCATGACTTTTACAAAAATGCTTCATATTATACAATAATATTATATTTATATAATATTAAAATTATATTTCAATAAGAATTTAATGAGAAGTTTATTAGAAAATGTAGGAAAAGTTAACAACATTAAACAACTTATAAATTAATCAATTTTCTTTTTAAATTTAATCGTAGCAAAAATAAGAAATATTATACCAAACATAACTAAAATAATAAATTCTTGATACAATGCCATAAACCCATTTCCCTTTAAAATTATGCCACGTAACACTTTTATAAAATAAGTTAATGGAAGAATTGTACTAAGTCCATTAATAACACTTGGCATTGCTTCTCTGGGAAACATATATCCTGATAGCAATATATTAGGCATAATCATAAACATTGACAATTGCATTGCTTGAAGTTGGCTTTTAGATATTGTAGATATAAGAAGACCTACTCCAAGTGCCCCAAATAAAAATATAACTGAAAATAGTAATAATAAAGTTATACTCCCTGCTATTGGCACACGAAACCAAAATACACTTAAGGCTATAGCTAGAACTATATCCACAAATCCAATTATCACATAGGGTATAATTTTACCTACCATAAGTTCCATTTTGGTTATTGGAGTTACAATAAGCTGCTCCATAGTTCCTCTTTCTCTTTCTCTAACAATTGAAAATGATGTCAACATGAGAGTTACTGTTTGTAATATTACTCCTATAAGGCCAGGAATATTAAAGTATATACTACTCATGTCAGGATTATACCAAACCCTGCTTCTTAAGTCTAAGGGCTGGGGCATATTTGTTTTATAAGTTTCTTGAGTAATATCAACAGACATAGATTGAACTACTCCACCTGCGCTAGATAGTATTGTTTGAGCAGTAGTTGGATCAGTACCATCAACTATTAACTGAATTTGTGCTGTTTTACCTTTTTTTATATCTTTTGAAAATTCTGAAGGTATAACAATTCCTGCTTTAGCATAACCATTGTCTAGATATTCTTCAACATCTTTCATGCTATTAACATGATAATCTAAATCAAAATATTGCGAATTAGTAAAACCATCTAACAATTCTCTGCTTTCAATTCCAATGTCATTATTAAGTACAACTGTAGGAATGTGATCTACACTTGTAGATGCTGCATACCCAAAAAGAAGCAATTCCATAATTGGCATCATTATAATAATTGCAATTGTTCTTTTATCTCTCTTTATTTGAGAAAATTCTTTTTTAATGATAGCCAGTACTCTTTTTATATTAACATTCATAATATCACCCCAATTTATCTATTATTTCTTTTTTCATTTTCTACAAGGAACACAAATACATCTTCTAATGATGGTTTAACTTTTTTAATATAATTAACTTTTATACCACTTTCTGTTAAATAATTTTTTATAATATTTAAATTTAAATTGAAATCAATCATAACGTGAATTCCAGCTCCATAAACTGAAGCTTCCTTAATTTTTTCTTTTCTTTTTAATAATTCTATAGATTTCAACGTATTATCTGTTTTAATTTCTACTATGTCACCGTCTATTATTTTTTCTTTCATATTATTAGGTGTATCAAGGGATAATATATTTCCATAATATAAAAATCCAATAGTGTTGCAATGTTCAGCCTCATCCATGTAATGAGTTGTTACTAATATTGTAACCCCCTGTTTTGACAGATTATAGATAATATCCCAAAATTGTCTTCTAGCTATAGGATCTACTCCTCCTGTAGGTTCATCTAAAAGTAAAATTTCTGGTTCATGTATTATTGCACATCCTAGAGCTAAACGTTGTTTCCAACCTCCTGAAAGGTTAGATACTATTAAATTTTCCTTACCCTCTAAATCTGCCATTTTTAATATTGCTTTTTTCTTGTCTTTAATTTTATTTTTCGGAATATTGTAAACTCCTGCATAAAAATCAAGGTTTTCTTCTACTGTCAGTTCTTCATAAAGACTGAATTTTTGAGACATATAACCTATTTTACCTCTTAACTTTTCTTTATTTTTTGATATATCATAACCTAAAACATTTCCTGTTCCAGAAGAAGGATTTATTAATCCTAAAATCATTCTTATTACTGTGGTTTTGCCAGAACCATTAGGGCCTAAAAAGCCAAATACTTCACCTTTTTTAACATTGAAACTAACGTTGTTAACAGCAACAAATTTACCAAATGTTTTTGTTAGACTTTTTATTTCAATTGTATTTTCCATTTAATCTTCTCCATTCATTGCTGATTTTTAACAATATTAACAAATACATCTTCAAGGGTTGGTTCTATTACTTTAATAGAATTTATATTTATATGGTTATAACTAAATTCTTCTTCTAGATTTTTTATAGAATCATCCAATTTTTCTACTACTATATGAAGTTCTTCTCCAAGTAAATATGCATCTTCAACATAATCTGAATTCTGAGCTATATCTTTAGTAATATAATTGTCTTCTGAATAAATACATAAAATATGCTTATTAAAACTCTTTATAATATTGTCAGGTTTATCATTTAAAATTATTTTCCCTTTATCCATTAAACCTATTTCATCACATCTTTCTGCTTCATCCATGTATGGTGTACTAACAAATATTGTCACTCCTTCATCTCTCAAGTCAAAAAGTATTTTCCACAATTCCCTTCTTGCTACTGGGTCAACGCCTATAGTTGGTTCATCAAGAAATAAATATTTTGGTGTATGAATAAGGTTACAAGATAAAGCAAGTTTTTGCTTCATACCACCTGACAGTTGATCAGCAAGTTTATATGAATGTTCTGCAAGATTACTAAATTCTAATAAATATTTAATTTTTTCTTTGCTTATTTTTTTGGGAATTTGATAAATATTTGAATAAAATTCTAGATTTTCCATTACAGTGAGATCACCATATAAACTAAATTCCTGAGGCATATAACCAATATGCTTTTTTATCTCATCACTATCTTTAACAATATCATAGCCTCCGATTTGAGCAGTTCCACTATTTGGAATAACAAGAGAACACAGCATTCTCATAGTTGTTGTTTTACCTGCACCATCTGGTCCTACTAACCCATATATTGTATTTTTTTTGACTTTTATATCTAAGTCGTGTACCGCTATAATGTCTCCAAATTTTTTAGTTAAAGAATATGTCTGTATGTCAATTACCATTTTAATCTCCTCAAATTTATTAATCTATTTTTATATTAATGTCCACAGGCATACCTGGCTTAATGAATCCATCAGAGTCAAATACTTCAATTTTTACTTCAAAAACAGTATTTACTCTTTCTTCTTTTGTTTGAATATTTTTCGGTGTAAATTCTGCTTCATTACTAACTCTTGTCACTTTTCCTTTGAATATTTTATTGTTATCTGAATCAATAAATACCTCTACATCTTGACCAATTATAATATGACCTATATTTGCTTCTGAAACATAAGCTTTGATTTCGATATTATCAGGGTTGTATATGTCTGCAACTAACTTTCCTGTTGAAATGAATTCACCTTCTTTAACAAGTAATGAATTAACAATTCCATCTACAGGTGATTTAATTGTCAACTTTTCTAGTTCTATTTTTGATTGTTCTACAATGTTTTTAGATTGTTCAAATTGTACCTTTGCTATTTCTAGTTGACTTTCAAGCTGTTGAATCTGAGTATTTCCATTAGAAATAGATAATTCATATCCTGCTTTTGCTTGAAACATTTTGTTTTCTGCAGCTTTTATACTTGTTTCTGTCGGATAAGACTTTACAATATTCAATTGTGAAACTGCTGAATTATATTGAGTTTCTGCAACATTATAGTTTTTTAGTATTTCATCATATTTACTCTGTGATATAGCTTCTTCCTCTAAAAGTTCTTTACTTCTTTCCAAATTAGTTCTAATATATTCTAAATTTATTTCTGCCTGAATTACAGCTTCTTCTGCTTGTTTTATTTCATCAACACTTGCACCATCCATAACTTTTTCAAACTCTGCTTCAGCCGATAAATATGCATTTTCAGCTTGCTTAATCGAATCAGAATTTTGTATTTCTAAACTATTAATGTTATTTTCAATTAATTCAATATTCTTTTCTGATAATTTCATATTGATTAATGATTGGTCATATTGATTTGTAATATTTGTATTATTAATTTTTGCAATAATATCTCCTTCTTCAACTCTATCTCCTTCTTTTACCATACTTTCAATTATAGTTCCTGTTACCTCGCTACTAACTGCAATTAAATTGCTTTCTACAGTTCCTGATGCTTCAATATATCTCCCGTCTTTAGCAAATACAATCGCAGTATCTTCTTTTTGAAGTCCATTAAAAATAAATATTGAAATCAAAACAGTGACTATAGAAAATGGAATTATAACAATTTTTCCTTTTTCTTTAATATGGTTTATAATATTTTTCATAAATACCTCCGCGTCATATTGATTTTTTAACTATTTATAATATAATGTAAACTAACTAACTAAACAGTTACCTTGGTAACTGTTTGTAAAAATATTTATGTCATCTTGAAAGTAGTAGGGTTTGCATTGTATGCAAACCGCAGGACGTGGAGAACGCGGGATGCATGCAATGCAAAATTCTTGACGCATACAATGCGTCCCCTACAGAAAATAATAAGGACGGGTTAATTATGGAGTACTTTATAAAACTAATAAAAAATAATGATTTATTTAAATGTTTCTCTTATGACGAGTTAATGGAACTTTTTACTTCTAATTATTATAAAATTAAAAAATATGAAAAAAGTTCTATCATCTATCTACAGAATGAAAAATGTGAAAATTTAGATTTTATTTTAGAAGGAAGTGTTACCATTCAAAAAATTGATTCTGAAGGAAACATCTTAACTATTAATGATTTTATGAAAGGTGACGTTTTAGGTGAAAATCTTCTTTTCTCTAGTAACAACAATTTTCCAATGACAGTAACTGCTAAAAGCAATACTACAATACTACATATAAAAAAGGAACTAGTTTTAAAGCTCTGTCAAAATAATGAACGCTTTTTAATTAATTTCCTTCAATCTCTCTCTAATAAAACATTAATATTATCTAATAAAATTAAATCATTAACTTTTAAAACAATAAGACAATGTATTATTGAATTTTTATTGTATGAATATTACTCGCAAGGTACTACAGAAATTAAATTAAATATGTCTAAAAAAGATTTGGCTGAAAAAATAGGTGTTCAACGTTCTTCCTTTTCTCGTGAACTAAATAAAATGAGAAAAGACGGATTAATAGATTTCAATAACAAATACATATTTATAAAGGATATAGAAAAATTCAAAATATTAAATATCGATATGTAAATTACAAACTGAATACCGCCAGCTTTACAGCAGTTGGCAGAAAAACCGCTGGAAAAATTAAGATCCTAAGGGTTTTACCCGAAGGATCTTATGGGGCTAGGGCTAATAAGCTCTTGCTACGTAAATCATGTGTTTTGCTTCTTTGCCGCAAATATGACATTTGTGTCCTAGATCTTCCTGTTCAAATGGAATACATCTGATTGTAGCACCGGTTTCTTCTTTTAACTTATCTTCGCATTCTCTTTCACCACACCACATCATTTTTGCAAATCCTGGACGGTTAGGCAAATCTTTTTTATACTTCTCATAATCTTCAACTACGTATGTGTTTGCTTCTCTATGAGCTTTTGCTTTCTCAAACATATCATTTTGCATTGTTTCAAGCATATCCGAAACAGTGTTTTCAATATTATCTAGTGATATTATTTCTTTTTCCAATTTATCTCTTCTAACTACTACTGCTTGATTGTTTTCAATATCTCTTGGTCCTATTTCTATACGAATAGGGTAACCCTTCATTTCATATTGGTTAAACTTCCAACCAGGTGAATTTTCAGCATCATCATCAAGCTCTACTCTGATATTTTGTGATTTTATTTTATCATAAAGTTCATTAGCCTTTTCTAATACTCCTTCTTTTTTTTGAGCTATAGGAATAATAACTACTTGTGTTGGTGCCATCCTTGGTGGTAAAACAAGACCCCTATTATCTGAATGAACCATAATAAGTCCTCCTATCAATCTTGTTGATATACCCCAAGAAGTATGATATGGATATTCTTCTTTACCACTTCTACCTTGATATTTAATATCAAATGCCTTTGTAAAGTGTTGACCAAGGTTATGAGATGTGCCAGCTTGCAATGCCTGACCATCATGCATTAATGCTTCCATAGTATATGTTGCATATGCTCCAGCAAATTTCTCTTTTTCACTTTTTAATCCAATTACTACTGGCATTGCCATTAAATCTTCTGCAACCTGTCTGTATATATCAAGCATCTGCAATGTTTCTGACTGTGCTTCTTCTTCCGTTTCATGTAACGTATGTCCTTCTTGCCATAAAAACTCAGAAGTTCTTAAAAATGGTCTCGTTGTTTTTTCCCATCTTACAACACTACACCACTGATTATACAAATATGGTAAATCTCTATATGAATTTAACCATTTGCTATACATATGACAGATGATAGTTTCTGAAGTAGGTCTTACAACTAACCTTTCTCCTAATTCTTGATTACCTCCATGAGTTACCCAAGCAACTTCAGGTGCAAATCCTTCCACATGGTCTTTTTCTTTGTTTAATAAACTTTCTGGAATTAGTAAAGGAAAATACATATTTTTATGTCCTGTTGCTTTAAATTTTTCATCTGCAAATTCTTGTATTTTTTCCCACAAAGCAAATCCATAAGGTCTTATTACCATGAATCCTTTTACTGGTGAATAATCCACCAATTCATTTTTCAATATTACATCTGTGTACCATCTACTAAAGTCTTCTTCCATAGGTGTAATTTCTTTTACAAAATTCTTGTCTTTTTTAGCCATATTATCTCCTTTCAATCATTGCGGTTGACCTACCAACAATTTTTTCAGAAAAACCTTCTGATAAATGGTATTAGTCGTATAAAATATAAATCCGCCTCTTAATTAAGAGGCGGATATCCGCGGTACCACTCTAATTGCTACATAATATTGTAGCAACATCTCAATCATATAAGGGTTTTGCCCTTTGGGTTGTTACTCCCAAACACTCAAAGGTAGGTTCATTATACAGAGGGACAAAGGCGTTTCACCACCAACCTTCTCTCTATAGACCATGTATATTTACTAGTCCTCATCACTGTGATATTTATTCAATCTTTGTATTAAAAACATATTATATCACTTTTATTTTTTTGTCAATCATTTTATTCATATAATTAATAGAATGCTTGTAAATGTAATTTTATGATAGTATAATGTAATTACTGGAAAAAATAAAATATTAGGAGGTACAAAATGAAAAAGAAAGTATTAAGTTTAGTATTAATATCTCTATTAATTCTTAACAGTTTTAGCTTTGTTTTTGCTGCAGAGGATGAAACCATTTTAATTACAATTATCCATACTAATGATACTCACGGAAGACTAGAAGAAGATAGCTATAACAATATCATGGGTTTTGCAAAAATTGCTACATTAATTAAAGAAGCTAAAGCAGAAAATCCTAACACATTAGTTCTTGATGCTGGTGATACGCTTCATGGAATGCCTATAGTTAATATCAGTAATGGTGAAAATTCAATAAAAATACTAGAAGCCGCAGGATATGACTACATGGCAGTGGGTAATCATGATTTTAACTACGGTCAAGAAAGATTATTAGAATTAAAAGACTTAACAGAAATAGGTATGTTAAGTGCAAACGTTTTAAAAGATGATGAATACTTATTTACACCATATGTAATAGAAGAAATAGACGGAGTCAAAGTTGGTATATTCGGTCTTACTACTCCTGAAACTGAATATAAAACAAGTCCAACAAATGTAGAAGGAATTACATTTGCGGATCCGATAGAAGTTTCGAAGAAAATGGTCGATGAGTTAGATGACCAAACTGATGTTATCATAGCATTGGCCCATATCGGAATAGATGAAAGCTCTGTAGTAACATCAAAGGCAATAGCAGAAAATGTAGAAGGTATTGATGTAATTATAGACGGACATAGCCATACATTATTAGAAAATGGAATGTTTGTTAACGATACATTAATCGCTCAAACAGGTGAACATGATAAGAATTTAGGCTATATTAATATAGAAATACAAAATGGCGAAGTTGTTAATAAAACTGCCCAACTACTTACTTCTGAGGCAGCAGCAAATACAGTTGCTGACCCTGATTTAGCAAAAACAATAGAAGAAATAAACGCTGAAAATGAGGCTGTATTTTCGCAGGTAGTTGCCAAAACTGATATATTCCTAGATGGAACAAGAGAAAATGTAAGAACAAAGGAAACAAATCTTGGTAATTTATCTGCTGATGCTGTAAGATATGCTGCCGGAGCTGATATAGGTTTCGTAAATGGTGGAAATATCAGAATATCTTTAGAACCTGGAGATATAACCTTTGGACAATTGGCAGAATTATTCCCATTCGGAAATACAGTTCAAGTGAAAAAAATTACTGGAATAGATTTAATCAAAGTATTAGAACAGTCTGTTAGTGGTTATCCTGCTACTCAAGGTGGATTTCTTCAAGTTAGTGGAATGAACTTTGTATTTGATCCTTCACAACCGGTTGGTTCAAGAGTTGTAGAAGTTACTGTTGGTGATATTCCTTTATCTGAAGATGCTGAGTATACTGTAGCTATCAATGATTTTTTAGGTATCGGTGGAGATGGATTTGATATGTTTAAAGACTATCCTATACATGGAGAAGTTGGAACATACGAGGAAGTATTTGCGGATTATTTAAATACATTTGGTACTTCTGGAAGTGAAATTTCTGGTAGAATAACAGTTAAAGAAATTGCTCCTGTAGAAGAGCCAGTACCTGTTGAGCCTCCTATTGATGAACCAATAAATCCTGAACCTATTCCAGAACCTATTGTTGAGCCAACTGAACCTGCACCTGAATTAACCGAAGAAATTTATATAGTTATTTCAGGAGATGTTTTATGGAAAATAGCTGAAAAATATAACACAACATGGGAAGAATTATCAGAATACAATAAACTTGCTAATCCTCATTTAATTTATCCTGGTGATGAATTAAAGGTACCTGTAAAATAAAAACTTCTACCATAATTAATATAAATATTAATTAGAAACATACTAGGGACGCCTATAAAGCGTCCCTATGTAGTTATTATATGTAGTTTATTCATAATACTGTTTCACTTTGTTTAAGGTAAATACAGAAAGTTCTGGTACAGCCATAAACCTAAAAGGTAACTGGGAAGTTCCTAACCCAATATTAACATATAATTGTGTTTCGCGAAAATTCTCAAATTTATACATTCCTCTAACATATTTTTCTCCTAAGACTGGTAATGAATTTATAAAAGGTAAATTTACCTGACCACCATGACTATGTCCTGCTAAAAGTAAATCTATATTGTATTCCAAAAGAAAATCTACTATATCTGGTTCATGACTTAATACTATATTATAATGATTAACATCAATCACATCATTTAAAAAGTCCCTATTACCTTTTCCAAAAATCGAATCATCTAAACCAATTATATTTATATTGTAGTTTTCTAATAAAACATGTTCATTTTTTAATAAATTAAATCCACCCTTTTCCATGACTTGATTATATACCCTTTCTGCTCCACCACCATAATCATGATTACCATATATAGCATACTTCCCTATTGAAGCATCAATCATATCTAACGCATTCCATATTCTAAATAATTCATCTTTATTATCATAATCATCATAGTGGTCAAATAAATCTCCAGTAAAAACCACTATATCTGGATTCTCTCCGTTTATTTTTTCAACTGCTTTATATAAATCTTCTATATTGAAATACTCTGAAATATGTAAATCAGAAAATTGTAAAATAGTAATTTCTTCTTCATCTATTAATTCGTTATATATACACTCGTAATGAACATTTAACATTGCGGGTTCTATAAACCGTGCATATAAGTAAATAAAAATTAAAGCTATAAGAATTATGTATAATAATTTAAAAAATTTTTTCACTATATTTACTCCTTTGCTTTTAACTACACTAGTATATCAAAAAAAACAAAAAAAATAAACTATTGATTCAGAAAACAATAGTTTAAAATAATAGTATGAAAATAAATTTATATTATTCTCGTTTCATCTTCATTACACAAGAAAAATTCTACGTAATTAGTCATTATATCAATATAATTAAATGACATAACTCTTTTAAATCCTCTGTTTTCAACATGTACAGTAAAAACAGATGGATATGTACCTGCTATTATGCCTTCATTTATTTGAGATCTACGTTTGCCTTTTCTCACTTTAAATTTTACCTTTTGCCCAATACAATCTTCTACTACGCTTTTAACCCTAATAAGGGAATTCGCCGTCAAAAAATCACCTTCTATTCTAAATATTAATGTATTTTAGGAAAATATTACTTCTTTATATTATCTTTGCCTTAAATCTAAAATTTATGTATGTTTTCTTAAATTTACAGTATAATACCCTTGCAAAATTAACAGAAATAGTCTATTATATAAAGACGAAATACAATAAAGCAAAGGAAGTGGATAGTAATGGATGATGTCCCTAAGGTCGAAATTTTTGATATCTTTATTTATTTAACAACTTCTCTATTACCATCTACAGAATCTCTTTGGTAATAGAGAAAATCTATTATTAAAACGAGGTGAAATATGCTTGATATATTCAAAACAATTGATGAAAATCTCTTCAAATTAGAGGAAATTGAGGATGGTACATGGATTAACCTTGTAGATCCTACAACTGAGGAGTTAGACTTCATTGAAGAAAAGTTAGGTGTAGAAGGGGACTTTCTTAGAGCAGCATTAGATGAAGAAGAAAGTGCACGATTAGAAACAGAAAATGAGCAAGTATTAATTTTAGTTGATACTCCTTATGTTGAAAAAACGGATGAACATATAATTTATGAAACATTACCTTTAGGAATTATAATAACTAGTAAAAATATTATAACAATATGCTTAAAAAATTCTATTGTAATAGATCAGTTTGAAAAAAATAGTATTCGTTCATTTTCTACTTTTAAAAAGTATAGATTTCTATATCAGATACTTTATAAAAATGCTCAAAGGTACCTTTTATATCTAAGACAAATTGATAGAATGAGTAATTATGTTGAAAAACAACTTCATAAATCTATGAAAAATAAAGAGTTGATTCAATTATTAGACTTAGAAAAGTCCTTAGTATATATAACAACTGCATTAAAGGCAAATCAAATAGTTTTAGAAAAAATTCTAAGAATTAATATTATAAAAAAATATTCTGAAGACGAAGATTTATTAGAAGATGTAATTATAGAAAATAAGCAAGCAATAGAAATGGCTAATATATATAGTGGAATTTTAAGTGGCACAATGGATGCCTTTGCATCTATTATTTCAAATAATCTTAATATTGTCATGAAACTTTTAACTTCTATAACTATTTTAATGGCAATTCCTACTATGTTTTCAAGCTTTTACGGAATGAATGTAGTTAATATACCATTAGCTTCTTCACCCTTTGGATTTTGGATAGTAGTTGGTATTTCCTTAATAACAGCTACATTAGTAGGATTTATATTGGCAAAGAAAAACTTATTTTAAAGATAAAATAAATGAATAGCACCCGATTTCCTAATGTTATATAGGAATCGGGTGCTATTCATTTGAGTTTTCCATTTCTGTTTTTGGGGGAATCACTTCTTTCTTACATGTAAGTATATATTTAACATTCATTTCACCAAATCGATAACTGATTAATTTTCATACTTCAATAAACATTTAATTTTCTTTCTCAAGTTGCATTTTTCTTCTTACTAATTGAAACATTAAACTATCTTTTGAAATCCTCCTTTTTCTCAGTATAGATTTAGTAAAACTTATGTTGTAATATTTATATACCCAAAAATATTTTATTTAAACATAAAAAGATAATTTTTTTACGCAGTTGTTATTTTTAATATTTCATTATATAATGTTTCAAATAATGTAAAGGAATGAATTATGATTAAATTATATTCTTACGGAAAAATAAATTTATTTTTAGATATTGAAGGAAAATTTAATAACGGTTATCATTCTATTAAAACCGTTATGCAATCTATTGACTTACATGATGAAATTATTCTTGAACAAATGGATAATAATCAAATTATTTTAGAATGCAGTGACCCTAAAATCCCAATAGACATTAAAAATACATGTGTAAAAGCTGCTTCAATTATTAAAAACAAATATAATATAGAGACTGGATTACACATAAAATTAAAAAAAACAATACCATCAGAAGCAGGACTTGCTGGAGGTAGTAGTAACTCAGCAGCATTAATAATTGGATTGAACAAATTATGGAAATTAAACTTATCACATGAAGAATTAATTGATATCGGGCTCATGGTAGGTGCTGATGTTCCATTTTGCCTTATGGGTGGTACATATTTAGCAAAGGGAATTGGAGAAAAGCTATTAAAACTTGAAAACTTTATATGGAATAATATATTGATTATTAAACCTAATTTTAGTTTGTCCACTGCATTTGTTTATCAAAACTTATTGCCAGAGTATTATAACTTCTACTCTAATAATGAAATTATTAAGTATATAAAAAACAAAAGATATATAGATACTGTTAAGTCAACTGCAAATACGTTAGAAAAAGTTGTTGAAGAAATATATCCCGAAATAAATGAAATAAAGAAGTTATTATACAAAAACAATGCCATTTCTTCAAATATGACTGGTAGCGGTTCAGCTGTATTTGGTATGTTTGAAAATGAAAAAACAATGGATGATGCATATAACAATTTAAAACCAATTTACCCTGAAATATTTAAAACAAAAACAATAAATAAAGGATATGAGTTTATTGTTTAAAAAGTAATGCAAAGGGTATATTTATCATATTAAATAAAATTTAATCGAAGGGAATAATTTATGAAAAATATTTTATTGTTGTTAATTTTTACTTTCTTGGTATTAACTGGGTGTAATAGTAATAAGGATACAAATATTCCGCCAGATTCAAACAAAACACAAATTACTAGTGAAAATGAAATATCTAAAGACAATGAAGGAAATAATATAGAAGAAGATAACAAAAGTTCTAATAAAGATGAAAAATTCATAGCTCCTGATTTTGAATTAGAAACATTAGATAAAACTACGATAAAGTTAAGTGATTTAAGAGATAAAAATGTTATTTTAAATTTTTGGGCCACATGGTGTGGTTTCTGCGTTGAAGAAATGCCAGACCTCCAAAAACTTCAAGAAAAGTATAAAGATGAAGATTTATTAATATTAGCAGTTAATGTTGGTGAAACAAAGGAAGAAGTGCTAGAGTTTGTAGAAGAAAACAATCTTGAACTTCAAGTGGTACTAGATAAGGACATGAGTATAGCCAATACATACGGTGTTCGCTCTTTTCCTTCTACATTAACTATTAACAAAAAAGGTGAAGCTGTAGCATCTCATATAGGTATGTTAACATATGAACAAATGGAACAGCTATACAAGTTCTACGAAGAATAAATTCTCTATCTTAAATTTGACAAACTTTAATAAATTTGAGTGAAAAGCTGAAGAATCTTATGTTCTATAAAGATTCTTCAGCTTCACTTCATAAAAGAAAACAACTATAAAGTTAAGCCTTTTTAGAGGCTCTTATTTTTTTTGTTAGTAATGGTAATACTTCTCTACAGTCTCCTACAATCCCATAATGAGCAACATTGAAAATTGGTGCATCCGGATCTATGTTGATTGCCACTATTGTTTCAATATCTGCTAATCCAGCTAAATGTTGAATTGCACCTGATATACCACATGCTATATATAGTTTAGGAGCAACTGTTTTACCTGTCTGTCCAACTTGTTGACTATATGGCATCCATCCTGAATCTACTACTGGTCTTGATGAACCTACCGTTCCACCTAGTACTTTAGCTAATTCTTTTGCTAATTCAATGTTCTTAACATTACCAATACCCTTTCCAACACTTACTATTATGTCAGCTTCGGATAAACTAAGACCTTCTAAATTGTCTATATCTTTAATTTTTTTTACATAACTATCTATCGAAGAAGGAATTGGAATATAAGTTATTTTTCCACTTTTTAAATAATTTGGTTCTATTGGTTTAAATACTTTAGGACGAACTGTAGCCATTTGAGGTCGATGATGTGGACATACTATAGTTGCCATTAAATTACCTCCGAAGGCTGGTCTTGTTTGCAACAAAATTCCTTCTTTATTATCTATTTCTAATTTAGTACAGTCTGCAGTTAATCCAGTTTTTATAGTTGCAGAAATATAAGGTGCTAATGAACGTCCATTAGATGTAGCTCCAATTAAAACAATTTCCGGCTTATAATCATTAATTAAATTCACCATTATTTCTCCGTATACTTGATCATTAAAATCTTTCAACCATGGTGTGTCCATAATTAATATTTCGTCAGCACCATATGCAATTAATTCTTTTGCCAATAGTTTTACATTATCTCCTAATAAAACAGCTGTAACATTAACTTTTAATGTTTCAGCTAGTTTTCTAGCTTGACCGACTAATTCTAAAGTAACTGGTTTTAATTTACCAAATCTTTGCTCTGCAAAAACCCAAATTCCTTTGTATTCGCTTATGTCATTATATTCCAATTCATCCTTTATGAAATTTATTGCTCCCAACTTACAACTTTCTACACATGAGCCACAAAGTGTACATTTATCTCCAATTACAGCTTTACTATCTATTATTTCTATAGCTCCAAATGGACATGAACCTACACATTTTTTACATCCAATACATTTATCTTTTAATATTTCTATACTTGCCATTTAGCTACCCTCTTATATTTTTAATGATAATAAAATCTCTGCTAATTTATTTGTTTTTTCTTCAATTGTACCTTCTATTATCTCACTGTTTACATTGTGAATTGGAACAAAGGTTTTACGAACCTGTGTAGGTGAGCCCTTAAGTCCAGCTAATCTTTCATCTGCGTTTATATCTTCAAAGTTTACTATTTTAATTTTTGACTTTGTTGCCTTTTTCATACTTTTTATTGAAGGTAGTCTCGGCATATTTATTTCCTTTACTACCGTAATTAATGCCGGTAATTTTACTAAAATTTCTTCGTATCCATCATCTGTAATTTTCATGCAATGTATAACTTTTTTATTAATCTCAATTATTTTACTTATATCAGTTGCATATGCTATACCTAATGTCTTGGCTAAACTTGGTCCAACCTGTGCCGTGTCACCATCAGTAGCTTGTTTGCCACATATTATTAAATCAAATTCACCAATTTTTTTTACTCCTTGACTCAATGCATAAGATGTAGCTAAAGTATCAGAACCAGCAAATCTCCTATCTGTTAAAAGCATCGCCTCATCTAATTTCAACGAAATTCCTTCTCTAAGCATTTCCTCTGCTGCAGGTATACCCATACTTAAGCCTACTATTTGAGCCCCTATCCTTTCTTTAATACGAACTGCTTCTTCGATAGCATAAGTATCAAAGGGATTAATTATAGAAGCTACATTTTCTCTAATAATTGTATTAGTTACAGGGTCGATTTTGACTTCATTTGTTCCAGGCACTTGCTTAATACAAACTATGATTTTCATTGTATTACCTCCTATGATTCAACGTACGAGAAAATAGTATCTCTATTTAATATTTGATTTAAATCGAATAACCTTTTTAATTTTCTCATTTCATCAAGTTGATTTTCAGTAAACATTTTTTGAAGAAATTCTACTTTTAATTTTCCTACTCCATGCTCAGCAGACACTGCGCCACCCATAGCGACAATCATTTCAGCCCAATTAGAATATATTTTCTTACCTATTTTATATTCATCTTCATTTCGTGGTATTATATTGACATGAAGATGATTGTTTCCAACATGTCCAAAAATCACGTACTGCAACTTATTCTCAGTCAAGTCTCTATTGTACATATCCATAACTTCTTTTAACTTTTCATCAGGGACAGACATATCTGTTCCTAATTTTGTAATTGTTGGATAGTTTTTTCTTATAATATCAATTTGCATATTAACACATTCTGGACAGGCATGTCTAAAAGCATGTAATTTTTCTAAGTTAGATGAATTATTAGCAACCCAAGTTGCATCCTCATCTCCACCTATTTTAACAATCAAATTACCGATTTTTTCAACTGCACACCATACTTCATCATTTGAATCAGCTTCTATTTCTATGTAAATTCCTGTATGGTATGTTTCTTTGATTTCCTGTATCATCGCAAAGGCTGGATTTGTTTTTTGTTGTTCTCTGAGCATATTTAAAGCATTATGATTAAAAAACTCTATTGCTGATGGTTTTAACTCTAAAGGCTCAACATCATTAAAGATTCTTTCACCTCTTAAAGCTCTGACTAAATCTAAAGCTTTATCTTCATCAGGCATAAATGCAGTAATTCCCCATATAGCTTCTTTGGTTTTGTTTAATTCGATTTCTATTTCACTAATTATTCCAAGAGTTCCGTCCGAACCTATAAATAAATCTATCATATCCATATCTGGTTTATTAAAATAACCAGATGTGTTTTTCTTTACATTTGGCATTTTATATTTTGGCAATTCACCTTTAACAACTCTTCCGTTTTCCGTTACTAGCTTAAATTTACCATTTTTAGCAATTACTTGTCCTCGTTTTAAAATAAGTAAATCGCCATCTGATAATATTATTCTAAGTCCTTCTACATGATCTCTTGTAGAGCCATATCTAAAACTTTTAGCTCCTGATGCATTACATGCAGCCATCCCTCCAATTGAAGCTGAAGTTTCAGTTGGGTCAGTAGAATAAAACCATTTCCCCTTTTCTATATGAGTTAATGCTTCTAATGATGTAGAATCCCAATTATCAGTAATAAATGATTTATTCTCTAAATACTTTCTTACTTCTGATAATAAAACGCCCGGTTGTACTCTCAAAAATAATCTATCCATTAAATTGTCATATCTAGCACCAACAATCTTATTCATTCTACTTAAATTTATTATATGTCCTCCATTAGGAACAGCTGAAGCAGCTAATCCAGTTCTTGCTCCTTGCGTAGTTATAGGAATATTTTTATTATTGCATTCTTTAACTGACATTATTATATCTTGTTCTGTCTTGGCAAATAAGATACTTTCAGCATTTCCTATTTGACGCGATTCATCTCTTAAATATTCTCCATAAAGTTCTATAAAATTATTATTTTCCATATTATGACCTCCATATTGAATCATATATATCCCCTCATCTTTAGATTAACAAAAGAACAATTGGTATAGTTAGCATAGAAACTACACTTGTTAAGAAAACTACTTTTGCAGCAAGTTCTTTGTTGCCATTATATTGCTCTGCTATAATTGAAGTTACCGATGGAGCAGGCATGGCAAAAGCTATAACCATTACCTTAGGTATAAGGCTTGTACTTTCAAAGGGAATAATTTTCATGATTATTAAAACTAAAAAAGGAATAATCAGTAATCTTACAATTGAAAGTATGTATAGCTTATTATCATTAAAAATATCACTCATATTATTTTTTGATATTGACAACCCTACCAAAATCATTGATAAAGGCGTTGTAGCACTGCCTATATGATTTATTGAATTATATAAAAATTCTGGTAGGCTTATTTGTGCTAAATAAAAGAAAATTCCTAAAACTATAGCAATATTATTATTATTCAATAGTAATTTTTTAACGCTTACATTGCTTTCACTTTTAAAACCCATAGTAATCATTTTAACACCTATTGAAAATATCAAAATATTAAATACTGTATTTGAAATTGATGCTAAAAAAAGACCTTCTTTACCTAAGATTGCATATATTATTGGAAATCCCATAAATCCAACGTTTGTAAAAGTACTTGTAAAAATCCATACTCCTCTGTCTTTATCTGGAATTTTAATTAGCTTAGTGTAACCTAATGATATCAAAATACATGATATATGAATCATAAATGTTATAATTAATATTACTAAACTATCTTTTAAAATACCTTGACTAAATGTACCTGAAATTGATAAAAAAATAGTTGCTGGTAATGTAATCTTCATTAATACATCTGATAAATAACCTGTAGCATTTTTATTCACCATCTCTGTTTTTCCAGCAAATAATCCTATGAATATTAGTAAAAAAAGTGTTGCGATATTGTTAAATACAATAGTTATGTCCATTATTTCTGCTCCCTTATGATATATTTAACATTTACTTTATAAAAATAAACTAAAAGAACTTCACATAAAAAGTAAAGTTCTTTAGTATAAACTAACCATTTGTTAATGTTCACAAAATAAACTTTCTTAGTATTTCAATATATAAGTATAACTACATCAGTTCCTTAATACAATTAATAACATAATCAATATCTTCCTTTGTAACTCCTATATGAGTTACAAAACGATATTCTCCATTTTCTACACCACCAATTTTTATGTTTTTTTCATATAATTTATTAACAAAAATATCTTCTTTTATAGTTTCTTCACTCATTTCAAAGAATACCATATCTATATCGTTTCTATCAAATTTAACAGTTATACCAGGTAGTTTAGATAACTCCTCAGCTAAATATTTTGCATTTTGGTGGTCTTCATCAAGTCTCAACGTCATCTTTTCTAATGCTATTATCCCTGCAGCTGCTAGAATTCCAATTTGTCTCATTCCGCCACCCATAAGTTTTCTTTTCTTTCTAGCACTTTTAATAAACTTTTTACTTCCAGCTAACATAGAGCCAGCTGGTGCTGATAACCCTTTTGATAAACAAAACATAACCGAATCACAACAGTTAGTAATTTCTTTTACATCTACATTTAAAAAAGTTGCTGCGTTAAACAACCTTGCTCCATCCATATGAACAGGTATAGAATGTTTTTCTGCAATTTTTTTTATTTGCTTTAAATTTTCCAATGGAATAACAGAACCGCTACCATGAGCATTTTCTACACATATTAAACTTGTTTCAGGTTCATGAATATCATCAACCCTAATCGCCTTTTCCATTTCTATAGGATTTATTAATCCATTATGTGTTTCCAAAGTCCTAAGCTGTACGCCTGATATTACTGCAGATGCCCCTACTTCATGAATAACAATATGATTGTCTTTTCCAATTATTACTTCTTCCCCTCTAAGACAATGTGTAAACAAAGCTAACTGATTTCCAAAAGTACCACTAGGTACAAATATAGCGGCTTCCTTACCAACTTTTTCAGCTGCTAATTTTTCAAGCTTATTAACTGTTGGATCATCTTCATAAACATCGTCACCTACTTCTGCATTTGCTATTGCATTTCTCATTTCATCAGTAGGCATTGTTACTGTATCGCTTCTTAAATCAATAAAACGCATTTTTACACCATCCTTGTTTTTTTAATTTGATATTTCAAGCCGCCTTCAGAATGACAACTTTTCTTTTACTCATCTATTATTAAACGACATGCTTTAACCACATGTTTTGCTAAAATTGCTGTAGTAACAGAGCCTACACCTGATGGTACAGGAGTTATATAAGATGATTTTTCTAAACAATCTTCAGTATTTACATCTCCTGATAAATTACCTTCTTCATCAACATTAATTCCAACGTCTATTATAACAGCTTCATTTTTTATATAATCCTTTGTAATCATCTTGGATTTTCCAACAGCTCCTATTAATATATCAGCTTTAGATGTAATTTCACTTAAATTTTCAGTTTTTGAATGACATATTGTAACTGTTGCATCTTCCTTTAACAACATCATAGCAAGTGGTTTTCCTACAACCATTGAACGGCCTACAACAACAGCTTTTTTACCTTTTAATTCAATACCATAATGTTTTAATAATTCTATTGCAGCAGATGGAGTACATGGTGGAAATCCTGATTTTTCACCTTCCATAACCTTAGCTGTATTAATAGGATGAAAACAATCTATATCTTTTTCTGGTTTAATTATGTACTTTACTATATTTTCATCAATATGTTTTGGTAAAGGTCTAAATAACAATATACCATGAACCGCATTATCTTCATTTATTTTATTTAATTCTTCAATTAATTTATTTTGACTTATGTCTTCTGATAAAGTTAAAACATTACATTCAATTCCGCATTTTTCCATTCTTTTTAGTGCTGCTTTTTCATAAGATATATCATCTTCCCTTTCTCCTACTCTAACAATTTTTATCGTTGGAGTTATATTTTTAAGTTTAAGGTCTTCTACATCTTTTTTTAAAGCCAAAGTTATTGCATCTGCAACAGGTTTCCCTTTTATAATAACACCCATATTAACACCTCTCATTTCTAATATTTATAGTATATACCTAATCGTGCTTATTTTTCAATACCATACAAAAAAATATTCAATCATTATAAGTTGCAAAGTGTATATGGTCTTCCCATTTTCCATTGATTTCTAAATATCTTTTTGAATAACCTTCTCTTTCAAATTTAAGTTTTTCCATAACTCTAATCGACCTGTTGTTACGTGGTATTACATTAACTTCGATTCTATGTAAACCAAAATCATCAAACATTATTTGTATTGTTTTATTTATTGCTTCTGTCATATAACCTTTATTTATTTCGTCTTTATCTAATTTATATCCTAAAAAACATGATTTAAAATTTCCCATTACAATATTGCTATAACATACATTTCCAATTACTTTATTATTTATCTTGTCGAAAATCCAAAATCTAACCAATTTATTTTCTTTAAACATATAATATTCATTTTTCAAAGACCTTTTTTGGTATGATATAGTGTAAAAATCCTTAAAATGCTTTGGTTCCCATTCTTTTAGAAATATATGATTTCTTTTATAATAATCTAAAACCTCTCTTGCATAATTGTGCTTTAATATTCTATAATATAATCTATCTGATTCGTATCTTGTTTGCATAAACATAATATCGCCCTTTCTGACTACTCAACATTAAATTTAAAAATTTAAACGACTAAATATTAGTTTATATATAATGTTCAAAATAGTCAACTTATTTTACTTTTAAGTTTCCCCATTTTTTCAAGACCATGATTAAAATAAAAGAATGAAAATAATATTAGTTATCCACAATTTAAGAAAAAAAATAAAATGTTAAACACAGATTTGTTGATTTTACAATAAAAAATGCAAAAATGCTCACCTATATGTTATAATTAATGTGCAACCAAAAACTAAACAAAGGAGCATTCTTGCATGATTAATTATAACAGATTAGCTTATGAATTAAAACGGGATATTTCAAATTTTTCAAATAAAATTTCTACTGGTTTAAAACGTCCTAAAATAAAGTTCTTAACACAGATGATTTACGGTTTACTCGAAGGAAATAAAACTCATTTAAGTGAAATTGCACGTTCTTTAAAAGAATCTATAACTCTTAAAAAAACTATTGAACGTTTGTCAAGAAATCTTCATGATTTTGATGATGGTGATCAGGTTATGGAAAATTATGTTGATATAGTTAAACAAAATATTAAAGATGATTATTCTGTAATTGTCGTTGATAATTCAGACATAGCAAAACCATGCAGTAAAAAGTTAGAAGCTTTAGCTGACGTACGTGACGGTAGTACCGGTAAAATAGTAAAGGGGTACCAAACAATCGAAGCTGCTGTATTAACTTCTAATAGAAAAATGCCTCTTCCCGTTTATGAAAAAGTATTTTCAGCAGAAGAAAAGGGATTTATCAGTGAAACTCATGAAAATATTAAATGTTTAAAGTCACTTAGCGAAAATTTTGGAAACAAATGCATAAGGACATTAGATAGAGGCTTTGATGCAAATGAATATTTTAGATATTTTATTAAGAATAAAGAACGTTTTGTAATACGTATAAAAATGAATCGTAATGTTATCTATAATGATAAAACTCAAAATGTTCTTGATGTAGTTAGTAAGTATAAAGGTAATTATTGTTTAAAATTCAAGGGAAAAAATAAAAAAAATATTGACTGTAAAATTAGTTATATCCCTGTTAGTTTATGCGAATTTCCAAAACAAGAATTAACCTTAATAGTAGTTTACGGTTTTGGACAGATTCCTATGATGTTACTTACAAATTTAAAATCATCTGAAAAGAAAAAGATATCGCTTATAGTAACTAAAATGTATTTAACGAGATGGCGTATTGAAGAATATTTTAAGTTCAAAAAACAGCAGTTTGATTTTGAAGATATTAGAGTTTGGTCTTTAAAATCTATACGTAATTTTAATCTATTTGCAACTATTACTGTTGGGTACATTGGTATAATGACATCTGAAAAAGCTGATAGTATATTTTTTAAAGAACCTAAGGAATGTTCAAAGAGAATTTATGACATTCCTAAGTTTATTTACTATGCCATTGGCTATGCTATAGAAAGTATTTTAGTTAAAACTAAAGTTGGAATTCAAAGCTTTATACCTAAAAACATTAAATCACAACAATTTGATATCTTCAACTACTTTAAATTAGTGGCTTCATAAGTTTTTAAAAATTGAAAATGGGGAAACTTAAAATTTTACTTTACTATAAGAATTTTTTATGATAGTATTTATTAATTAATTAATTCTGCAATATGCATAATTAATTGGAGGTGTAACTTGAAAATTAACGGCAAAAAGATATTTCTTATCTTTACAACATTTTATCTCTATTTTATTATTGCTCTCTTTGAAAGCTCTCGGGGTAATTTCGTACCATTCTTTATAGAAGAATTTAAAATAGATAATGCTACAATAAGTTTAATTTTATCTTTTAACACCTTAGGAATGATACTAGGAAGCTTCTCCGCAGGAAGGTTATGTGAAAGGTACAGTCATAAGTTTGTATATATTTTGGGTTCTGTTGTATCTGCTATAGCAGTTCTAATAGCTCCTTTTACACCAAATATATATGTTTTAATATTATTTAATTTATTATTCGGATTTGGACGTTCATTATTATGTGTTGCAATAGATTCATTAATTCCTGTATTGTCATTTGGATTTGAAGTTATTCTAATGAATATTACACATTTTATGTATGGAGTAGGAAGCTTTGCAGGACAAAGCATATATGGAATGTTGCTTTCTAATGATATATCTTGGAGAAGTATCTATTTGTATTTAGCTGGTTTCTATATAGTTTCTGTTGTTTTTACTTTAATCATTAAAACACCTAATATGAATGTTATACAAAGTAACAACATTGTTATCAGAAAGAGTTTGTATAAAAATTATTTAATTTATTTATTTGTAGCAGCTGTCACGTTTCAACTCATTAGTGAACAAATTATAAACACTTGGTTTATTAGCTATATAAGAAGTAATTATGAGTATAATCCATCTGATGCATCATTTTATGCATCAATGTTTTTCTTATTATTTGCCTTGGGAAGACTTTTTGGAGGTTTTATAATTAATAAAGTAGGAACTGTAAGGGGCATTAAAGTATTCATGATTTTATTTTCTTTATGTGTTTTATTAGGTCTTATGCTTAAAGAAAATGGTTTAATATTAATATCAATATCAGGCTTTTTTATTTCAATTGGTTTCCCTACCTTAATGGTATTAGTCAGTCAAACTTTCAATAAAAATGCTTCCTTCGCTATAGGTTTGATTACAACTATAAGTAATATTTTATTTGTAATAATTTTTAACATAACAGGGTTGTTAAACGATATTTTTGGATCATATATTGCATTTTTTGTTGCACCTATTTCTATGATTGGAAGTGTAATCATAATTACAATAATCTCTAAGAAAAATACAAAAAAATGTTTATAATATATTAATAATTAAGTTCAATGCATTACCTGTTTCAACTTAATGAGTTGTATACGTACATATTAATGGGTAATGTTTAAATAAAAATTTCCTAATTAAATTTTTATTTAGTTAGAAAACAATTCAAAACTAATTTACAGGAGGGCACAATGTCATTAGAAAATTTAATAATTCCAGAAGATTACACAAGCAAATTATCTTTACTTGAAACTCAAATAGCAATTAAAAAAATAAAGGATTTTTTTGAAAATGAATTATCGAAAAATTTATCTCTAATCAGAGTTTCTGCTCCATTGATGGTAAGACCTGAATCAGGACTTAATGATGATTTAAATGGAGTTGAAAGAGCAGTTCGTTTTGATATGTTAGAAACAAAATATGATGTAGAAATAGTTCAATCTCTAGCGAAATGGAAAAGAATGGCCTTAGGAAAATATCGATTCGATACATATACAGGTCTTTATACAGATATGAACGCAATTAGAAGAGATGAGGATTTAGATAACATACATTCTATTTATGTAGATCAATGGGATTGGGAAAAAATCATAAAAAAAGAAGACAGAAACAAAGTAACACTTAAGGAAGTTGTAAATAAAATATATAATGCTTTTAAAGCAACAGAACTATATTTGGAAAGCTTATATCCATTCCTTAAAAATGAATTACCTGAAGAAATCAATTTTATTACTACAGAAGAACTTCTTCAAAAATACCCGAACAGCACTCCAAAGGAAAGAGAGTACTTAATTACAAAAGAAAAAAAGGCAGTATTTCTTATGGAAGTCGGTGGAAAATTGTCAGATGGAACAATTCATGATGGCCGTGCAGCTGATTATGACGATTGGACATTAAACGGGGATATACTTTTCTATTTCTCAACATTAGATATAGCCTTAGAGCTTTCTTCAATGGGAATTAGAGTAGATAAAGATGCCTTGTTACGTCAATTAAGTGAAAGAAACCAAATGCATAAGGCTGATTATCCTTTCCACAAGGATGTAATTAATGAGCAAATTCCCTTTACTATAGGTGGTGGAATTGGTCAATCTAGAATTTGCATGTACTTTTTACAAAAAGCTCATATTGGTGAAGTTCAATCTGCAGTATGGTCTCAAGAAATGATAAATTTATGCCGTAAAAACGAAATCCATTTATTATAGGCCGTAGTGGCGCAACATCCACGGTATGTATGATACGATAGCAACGTAGGGGGCGCATTTTATGCGCCCCGCGGTATGCATACAATGCATACCCTACAGTCGTTGTTACATATGAAATCTTTTCTTTAATTCTACTTTTAAGCTTTCTCCTTCAAATATTAAAATAGTTGACAAGGATATTATACTTCCTACAATACATATTAAAGTAGGATAAAGAACATTTAAAAATCCTATTAAAAGAAATATAATAGGGATGATTCCAAACATTCCATCAATAATAACGTATAACAAATAGTCTTCTATATGAAGTCTTAAAACCTTGGAAATAACGGCCATTGAAATCATAGCAAACACACAAATAAATGGTATCACATAATCTAATGACCATCCTTTCCATCCAGTTAATAAGTCCCAAACAATAACTACAACTGAAATAATCATTACCTGATATACTATATTTTTAGGTATATTGTTTCTTTTATTTATTGCAGTAATAAGACTTGCCCAAACTGAACCAAGTCCTCCTAATATAAACAGTGACCACGCTCTTTGAGGAACCAATATATTTAAAGAAACTGATATAGATGCTATGATTATTGAAATTAAAAGCATAACCTTAAAAAACTTAGTATGTTCTTTATACACAAAGGTAATTACAGGAAAGGTATCTTCTTGTTCTTTATCATCTCCTGATAATTTTGCTTGGCATAACGGACAATTTTCCCACTTACCCTCAATGCTCACCTTGCAATTATCACAATATTTCATAACTATACTTCCTATTCTTCGTCAATTTTATTTGATACTATTTCAACAGGAATTCCCATATCCGTCAATGTTCTAAAAAAATGTCTTTGAATTTCTGTATTAATAAAGGCTGATGTAAAACTTATCCTTAGATTGTTCTCAAAGGAACATACACAAGCCTGAAGTTTGTTAGTACTCACAAATATATCAAATGAAGAAATGAATGGCTTTATTTCTTCGGGCATATTTATTATTCCAATGTTGGATAAAGTTGAAGTATATCCTTTATCTGCAATATTATTTGCTACTCGTAATATTATATTTTTAATTACAAGTGGTATAGCTCTTAAAAAATAATTATGCTCTAAAGATGCTAACATATTAATACGTTGACCTAAATGTTCGGGTGTTAAATTCTTTTTAAAGCTATTATTTAAATGACTAATTACATCCCTTAGTTCATTGCTTCCTTTTTCAAAATTATAATCTACATTTATTACTCCAAAAAAATTACGAGCAGTCTGGGAATAATAAAAATTCCGCAAATTAACAGGTATACTTAAAATAACAGGTTTCTTTTTAAGTCTAACTGGTATATCTTCATTTATGGAACACATTAAAACAGCAGCAAGAAAAATAGTAAGAGATGTTTTATATTCTTTTACTATAGCAATTATACTGTCTACAGGCATAACACCTTCTGTAACCCTAATTCTATATTCAGGAATTTTCTGACCTCTTATTCTGTATGCCTTTACTTTTTTGCCTTTCCTCTTTAACTTACTTTCTGTAAAATATTTTTGAAAACTATCATCCATCTTTTGTATTCTCGATGCATCGTAATCTAATATTGGTACTTCATCTTTAAATTCATTTCTATATTTTAATAAAACATAATTATATATTAGTGTACGGAAAAATTGCAAAGCTCCAGCACCATCAGATAATGCATGATAAACTTCAAAACTAATACGTTTATTATAGTACATAACTCTAAACAATAGTTTCTTATCATTCTTATCGTAAAGTGTTGTGCAAGGAGGAATATTTTCCTCTGTTACAATAGGTCTAAAATGACTTTCTTCGAAATAAAACCAAAACAACCCACTCTTAATTATAGATTTATATAATGGAAAAGCTTCTAATGTTACATCTAATGCATCTTGCAAAACTTTCTTATGAATAGACTCCTTCAATTCACAAGCAAATCTAAAAACTTTAGTATCGCTTTTTTTGCTATTTGGAGGAAATATTTTTGCTGCATTATCTAATTTGCTCCACTCATAAGTCCTTCTTTTCTTCAATTATTTCACCTCACATAAAAAGCGATTTATAATATCATAGCATAATTTTACTTGTGGAAATCTAGGCGGAAGTGCGAAAAACCCATGTAATCCATCTTTAATACGATATATTTCAGTATAATTCCCAGCTTCTCGTAACCTTTTTCCATATGCTTCGCCTTCATCCCTTAAAGGACAGTATTCAGCAGTAATTATTAATGTTTTTGGTTGATTAGTTAAATCTTCTGCTAAAAGCGGAGCAAAGTACGGATTTCGCAAATCATTTTTGTTAGAAATATAAAGTTGAGTATAATCAGATATCCTCTTTGATGTTAATAAATAATCAGTACCATTTTCATGTATTGATGGAAATGGTGATGTTCCACTGTGGTCATTATATGTAGATGGGTAAATTAATATTTGTCTACTAATTTTGAATTCCTTTTTATCCCTAGCTAATAATGACAATGCTGCCGCCAAATTTCCACCTGCACTGTCCCCAATAATAGTAATATCTTTATATTTTGACCCCTTATTTTTTAACAAATTTTTAGCTACTTCATAGCAATCTTCTAGTGCTGCAGGAAAAGGATATTCCGGTGCCAATCTATAATCCACAGAAATAACATTATGGCATGTTAGTTTTGACATATTTGTACAAACTTTGTTATAACTATCAATATTACCAGTTACCCATCCTCCACCATGAAAAAAGAGTAAACATGGATAATTTCCTTCTTCTTCAGGAGAAAATATTCTAACAGGAATTTTATAGTTATCAGTATATACTTCATCATCTCTTGTTTTATAAAATGGTTTCAGGTAATGTTTACGAGTTATATTAACAAAATTTCTATGCATTTTATAATTTTCCTTAACATCAATATCTCTATAAGATATTGCTTTCAAAGCAGCCATAACAACCTTATTTATTGCCATATTATTCTCCAGCATTTGTTATTTATAAATGTATTATATATATAAATACTGTAAGTGTCTATAATTCTTTTCACTGTTAACTATATAAATTCATAACACCGTTCCAACAAAGCGATAATTTAACTTTGTTTATTTTTACATCGTTATAAATTATTTAAGTTTCCCCATTTTTTCAAGACCATGATTAAAATAAAAGAATGAAAATAATATTAGTTATCCACAATTTAAGAAAAAAAATAAAATGTTAAACACAGATTTGTTGATTTTACAATAAAAAATGCAAAAATGCTCACCTATATGTTATAATTAATGTGCAACCAAAAACTAAACAAAGGAGCATTCTTGCATGATTAATTATAACAGATTAGCTTATGAATTAAAACGGGATATTTCAAATTTTTCAAATAAAATTTCTACTGGTTTAAAACGTCCTAAAATAAAGTTCTTAACACAGATGATTTACGGTTTACTCGAAGGAAATAAAACTCATTTAAGTGAAATTGCACGTTCTTTAAAAGAATCTATAACTCTTAAAAAAACTATTGAACGTTTGTCAAGAAATCTTCATGATTTTGATGATGGTGATCAGGTTATGGAAAATTATGTTGATATAGTTAAACAAAATATTAAAGATGATTATTCTGTAATTGTCGTTGATAATTCAGACATAGCAAAACCATGCAGTAAAAAGTTAGAAGCTTTAGCTGACGTACGTGACGGTAGTACCGGTAAAATAGTAAAGGGGTACCAAACAATCGAAGCTGCTGTATTAACTTCTAATAGAAAAATGCCTCTTCCCGTTTATGAAAAAGTATTTTCAGCAGAAGAAAAGGGATTTATCAGTGAAACTCATGAAAATATTAAATGTTTAAAGTCACTTAGCGAAAATTTTGGAAACAAATGCATAAGGACATTAGATAGAGGCTTTGATGCAAATGAATATTTTAGATATTTTATTAAGAATAAAGAACGTTTTGTAATACGTATAAAAATGAATCGTAATGTTATCTATAATGATAAAACTCAAAATGTTCTTGATGTAGTTAGTAAGTATAAAGGTAATTATTGTTTAAAATTCAAGGGGAAAAATAAAAAAAATATTGACTGTAAAATTAGTTATATCCCTGTTAGTTTATGCGAATTTCCAAAACAAGAATTAACCTTAATAGTAGTTTACGGTTTTGGACAGATTCCTATGATGTTACTTACAAATTTAAAATCATCTGAAAAGAAAAAGATATCGCTTATAGTAACTAAAGTGTATTTAACGAGATGGCGTATTGAAGAATATTTTAAGTTCAAAAAACAGCAGTTTGATTTTGAAGATATTAGAGTTTGGTCTTTAAAATCTATACGTAATTTTAATCTATTTGCAACTATTACTGTTGGGTACATTGGTATAATGACATCTGAAAAAGCTGATAGTATATTTTTTAAAGAACTTAAGGAATGTTCAAAGAGAATTTATGACATTCCTAAGTTTATTTACTATGCCATTGGCTATGCTATAGAAAGCATTTTAGTTAAAACTAAAGTTGGAATTCAAAGCTTTATACCTAAAAACATTAAATCACAACAATTTGATATCTTCAACTACTTTAAATTAGTGGCTTCATAAGTTTTTAAAAATTGAAAATGGGGAAACTTAAATATAAATTAATATTGACAATTATCAGTAATATATTACAATAGTAATAAGCTTTAAAATTTTATCTAAGGAGGATAAATTATGCAAAAATATGTTTGTGACGCATGTGGGTATGTTTATGACCCTGCAGAAGGAGATCCGGATAACGGCATCGATCCTGGCACATCTTTTGATGCACTACCAGAAGATTGGGTTTGCCCATTATGTGGTGTAGGAAAAGATATGTTTTCACCTGAAGAATAAATAATAACAAGAAATCAAAAGATGGAAACTATAAAAGCGTCCATCTTTTTATTTTAAATATTAAATTATTGTGCCACCACCAATAACTATATCGCCATCATAAAAGACAGTTGCCTGACCTGGCGTAACAGCTCGTTGTTTTTCTTTAAATTCCACTAAAATTTTTCCATCCTCTATTTGATGTAATGTTGCTGGTGTTTCTTTTTGTGAATATCGCGTTTTAACTGTTGCTTTCATAGAAGATTGAATTCTATCAACTGCAATTAAATTTACATCATGTGCAATTAATCTATTAGTGTAAAGCTCTTCTTCGTTTCCTATGGTAACCGTATTTTTGTCTTTATTTTTGCTAATAACAAAAGCAGGTTTTCCAAGACTTAACCCTAAACCTTTCCTTTGACCAATCGTATAATGAATTATGCCTTTATGTTCGCCTAATACATTACCTTTAGTGTCAATAAATTTTCCTTTAGGAGAATTAACTTCCATCACATTCTCTAAAAAGTTACCATAATCACCATCCTTAACAAAACAAATATCTTGACTGTCAGGCTTTCTAGCATTTATTAAATTTCTTTCTTCTGCAATTTTACGAACTTCTGTTTTTAACATACCTCCTAAAGGTAAAAGAGTTCTTGAAAGATCATCCTGAGTCAATACATACAACACATAACTTTGATCTTTTGATAAATCTACAGCTTTTTTTAATAAATATCTACCACTAGCTTTATCAAATTCAATTTGTGCATAGTGACCTGTAGCAATGTAATCTTTTTCCATTAATACTGCTCTTTGAATAAGTTTACTAAATTTAATATATCTATTACAATCAATACATGGGTTTGGTGTATTTCCCATTTCATAGTTGTTAGCAAATTTATTAATAACTTCTTCCTTAAAAGTATCTTTAAAGTTAAAAACAAAATGCTCTATACCTAATTTATAACATACACGTCTAGCATCCTCAACATCTTCAAGAGAACAACACGTTCTTTTTCTGTCACATACATCAATATCATCATTGCTAAATAACTTTAACGTAGCTCCACAAATATCATAGCCCTGGTCTCTAAGCAAAACTGCAGCAACGGAACTATCAACACCGCCACTCATAGCAACCATAACTTTTTTCTTCATATAATCTCCTATTCTAAAAAACAGGACATCACTGTCCTGTTTTAATTATTTCTTAATATTGATTTATTATACAATTTCATAATAATTTTGTCAATCTTGCTGAACGAAAAGCTCTCTAATGCAGTCCATATTTAAGTAATAGAAATTTAATATAATTCTTCTAAAGATTTAATAATGCAATAAAGTACATGATTTATGGGTGTAGGTATGTTAAGCTCTTTTCCCATATTAATAACCGTGCCAGCGAAATAATCAACTTCTGTACGTCTCTTGCCTTCTATATCCTGAAGCATAGATGTTTTTCCATTAGGAGAAAAACTATTCATTAATGTTATAAAATTTTCCACATCTTCATTTCTTAAATCAATTTTAGATGCTTTAGCTATATCTAATACTTCAAGCATTGCTTCCTTAAATATAATAAGATTTGTTTCAACACTGGTTACTTTTCCATATTGCGCTCTAGTAACTGCTGTTACTTGATTTACTCCTACATTTAACATGAATTTTTTCCATATTGTTCGAATCATGTCTGGGAAAATTTTATTTTTTATGTTCGCCTTATTTAAACAATCTTGAACCGCCTGAACTTCTGAAGCAATAATTGTATTATCAGCATTTCCAAACTGTATCTCACCATCTTCAGTATTGACAACACCTTCACTTGTCCTCTCAGCATCTATCCTCATTGACAATCCATATAGAACCTTGTTTTCTGGATAAGCCGATAATATTCTATCTCTAGCAGTTACACCATTTAAAAATGTAATCATAATAGTGTTTTTCCCTACATAACTTCTTACATCTTCAATAGCTTCTTCAAGTTGATAATTTTTAACACAAAATATTATTAAATCAAATTTAGTATTTTCATCACCACTAGAAATTATATGTGGATAAAAAGTGTTTCCATTTATTGTGAAACCATTTTTCTTTAATTTTTCCTTACGTGTCTGGCCAGATATTACAGCAAAATTGGATCCATAACTTTTATATAGTAAGTTTCCATAAACAGTACCAATAGCACCCATACCTATTAAAGCAACATTTTTAATTTCCATTATATTTCTCCTATTACATATTTTTTATTTTAATAAACATTATAACTTAAACAATTGTGTATATCAACTTAATAAAAATTTTAACAATCATTGAAATCATAAAAAAATTGAAAAATAATGAATTACTTGATATGATAAGGTGAAAAGTTCTTAGATTGTTAAAGGAGGATATATGAAAACTTGTAATAGCTGCAATAATCATGGACATTATTGCATAGATAATATACCTATATTTCACGAACTAACGCCTGAAGAAAAAAAAGATATAATGGATTCATCTTCACATAAGAAATATAGAAAGGGTGATATCATTTTTACGCCTGGAGATTCTTTTGACAACTTATTTGTAGTAAACAGTGGTATGGTGAAAATATCTAAAATATCTATACTAGGTAAAGAACAGATATTACGTATACTTGAACCAGGAGACTTTATGGGTGAACTTTCCTTATTTAGCAAAACTATATTAAATAATACTGCTGAAGCTTTACAACCAACAGAAATTTGTATTATACGCGGAACAAGGATTAAAGAATTACTATTACAAAAGCCTGAAATATCACTAAAATTTCTCCAAAGGTACACCGAGAGAATTGAAGAATCAGAAGAACTCATAGAGCAAATAGGACTTCGAGATGTAGAACAGCGAATAGCTAATTATTTATTGCTAGAAATCGAAAAAAATGAAATTGAAAACAAAAATAACGAATATGAAATCACATTACCTGTCAGCAAAGGAGATTTAGCCTCACTAATTGGAACATCACAAGAAACTTTAAGCCGAAAATTATCATTTTTTCAAGATAATGGCTGGATTAAACTTAAAGGACAGAGAAATATTACAGTTACAGATATTGTAAGTTTAGAAAATATAAGATAAACCGTTAATTTTCAACGGTTTATCTTTGATGTTAATTTGATATAATCCTAAGTCCGTTCATTATAACTGTTACAGCTTCTGCTCTAGTAGCATTTGCCTGTGGCTTAAAAGTTTTATCAGGATAGCCTACAATTACTTCTGAATTCACTGCAGTTGACACATACTCCTGAGCCCATTCAGATACTTTAGTACTATCTACAAATAAAGTATCATTTGAAGATAAATCTATCTTCATTGACTTAACAATCATTACTGCCATTTGTTCTCTAGTTATTAAATCATCTGGACCAAATAAGTTTTCACCATAGCCTAGAATAATTCCATTACCAGCAGCAACAGATATATATTCCTTTGCCCAATGATCTATAGTATCATTAAATATAGTTGTACTTTTAGATTCTAAGTCAAAAGCCTTTACTAAAATAGTTGCAAATTCAGCTCTTGTAATATTATTATTTGGCTTAAACGTATTGTTAGGATATCCAACAATAGCATTTAGTTTAATTAGACCTTTGATGTTTTCCTCTGCCCAATGTCCTTCTATATCAGTAGGGTATTTAATTTCAATTTCGTCATCATCAGGCACATCATTCTCAACATCATTGTCTTCATTACTTCCTCCGCTACTGCCTCCACCACTTGAAGACACATTTATATCTTCCAAAGTATACTGCCTATTATTTGTGCTAATTTTTGCTGAATATTTTCCATTTTGCAATGCAAATTCAAAATTGAATTCTCCTTCACTGTTCGTCTTACTTTGGTCTATATATGATCTAGCATTATCACTATTTCTATATACAATTATTGTTATATCTTCATTTTTTTCGTCTAATTTTCCCATTATGTTTACATTCTTTTTCTTTATCTCTACTTCTATATTTTTAATTTCAGTTAAATTAGTTAAACCCTGTACTACCACATGATTAACAGGTGTAAAAACAAGTAATAATACTAACATAATACAAAATAGTATTTTATACTCTTTCATTATATTCCTCCTTTCAATGGGATATAATTATTTATATTTTACTTTAAAACATCTATTTCCAATATGTCAGATAGCGGTATAGCATTTTCCCAGTTATCCCAAACAAAAGCCTTTACTTTATACTCACCTGTTGTAGGAATTTTAAATCCAGTAGTAATTCTTTCAACATCTCCAGGATTTAAACTTTTGTTAATATATGAATAATTAATCATCATATTATTTGTTTTATTATAAAGAGCAACGATCAATGTTGAATCTAAATTATTATTAGCATTATTTGTTATTTCGACAGTAACATCTGCATCTCCACCAAGTTTGAAAGAATCACTTGTATCAATAAATTCTATCCCTAATCCATGTTCCTTACCACCACTTGCACTATCATAAATTGCATTTGCAAGCATTCTGTATTGATGTGATGGATGAGCTCTATTTGCTATATGATTAGCAAACAATGTTATTTTTGCATCTCCAACTTTGTCCTGAATGATATATGGTTTTCCTTTTGCAGCATCATGACCTGGCCACCATCCAGCTTTGTAAAAATCATCTGAATCACTTAAACTAGCCAATATTGTAGATGTTTCTGGAACAGTTTCTATCCATGAACCTGACTTGTTATATAAAACATCATTTTCATTATAGTTTCCAGTTATAACACTGTCAGTGTCTATAACTGCTTTTAAAACTCCTTCATGGCTATATCCAGTTCTGCCTCTTTTAAGTCCAGGAAGAAGTTCAGCTCTCTCAATAGCATATATTGGGTTGCCTCCAACACCTATATAAGATGTACCTTCTAGTATAGCTTCATGCAATTCATTGCTTAAAGCACTACTTGAAGCATCCACAATTACACCTGCATTATCAATTGAATCAATTAATTTAAACCCTAACTGTTGTTCTAAGACATATATCAATTCATTTCCAATCGCTGCTATATTAGGTTGTTTTAATAGTTTAAGGGTACATTCTTCAGTGTAAGGTAATAATACTAAGTAGTATTTATTTTTGATTTCTCGAAGATCTTCTTTATTTACTACAAAATCACCTTTTTTGATATTTTCTCCTGTCGAATACACTAATTGAACTTGCCTATTATTGGCAAGGAGTTCGTTTACTGCCCTAATTGCATCATTATTTGTATTTCTAATTACAAGTTGTTCTTCTTCACAAGAAATATCAGTAGTTGGTATAGTTACTTCATTTATACTTTGAGTTTTTCCCTTAAAAGCATCTTTAACTCTAACTTCATATTTATCAAACCCTCTTAAATCAGGAAATGACATTGTAACTTCCGCATACATAGCATCCCAATCAGAAAAGTCAGAACCATCATATAATACAGAATTTGCTAGACCACGCTTAGCTTGACGCATTGGTATTACAAATGTTCCTGATGGATATGTTACATCATCAATTTCTAAAGGAGTGATAACCTTTTCAACTTTAATGCCATTTCTCAATAAATATTGAATCATTTCATATGCTGCTAATGAATTTTTCTGCAAATTATTATCTATAGGTATTACAAAATATTCAGGGAAGAAATTTTCGTTATCTCCTCTAGGTCTTCCGATTACTTCACGTTTAGAATTAATTAACCACTCATCCACATTATGTGAATCAATACCTTCAATACCTCTTTTGTAAATTTCTAATTGATTTAAGAATAATTTTTCTTTATTTTGTAATGCATAATGTAATGAACCAAAGCCAGCATACATAAATGCATCATTGGATACTTGATTCAATTCGGGTATTTCAATTGTATGGCCCAAAGCTCCGTGCATCATTCCAAATACAGCTGCATACATTGGAGCTCCATCATCCCAACCAGAGCCATAATCATACATTGGTATAATGAAGCTATTATATTTTGTGTTGCTTATGCCTGCTCTTCCCATAGCATAAGCATGGTCTATCATACCTTCCATTAACAAATCATATTCAAAGTTTGGATCATGAGGAGGTGTACATGGCTCAATTAAAAATTGAGAAACAAAACCATGAAAATCATTTATTATCATCGGAGACCATTTAGCTATCCTTTCAGTTACCTGTGCCATCTCCACTTGTGTTTGATAGCCTGGATCTCTGTTAGGGTCAAATCCATGTACTGTTTCCCTACTGTTATAATATCTACCATCAGGATTGTTATTCAAGCTAAATAACACTATATAATTATCCAATAAATTCTGAACATCCAAAGTTGCTGTTCTTATTTCAGCTTCATTTTCATTTCTTAACTTATCTTTGCCTTCAACATCATCTAAGTCTTCAAAAGTATCAAACGATATTGTTTCCTGAGTGGCCAACTGTTCCAACATATCAATCTGCGCATCAACGCCATTAGCCTCATCAGAGTGTATATTATTAAACCAAATAACTGGTTTGTATTCACCTGCCATACCATCATTTATACTATTAATAAATGAAACAGGATCCTCTAACATCTTAGGTAAAGTATCATTTAAATATGTATTCAAATCATCTTTTTCTCTTGCAAGTATTACAAATGGTATATCCCTGCCTTCAAATGATTTACCAATTGGATCATATTCTAAATATCTGTCTTCTTTAGCAATTTCAATAATTCTATCAATATCTGATAATATTTCATCATATGTATGATATGAATCATAAGCATTTAGTTTCAAAGCAGTTTTTACAGTAGTATTCGTAAATTTATCAGTAACTGCTAAATTATATTCTCCAAGCAATTCTGGAAATACTCTTCTTGGATATGGTCTTCCTTGTAAATTAGTTGTTTTATAAGGTAAATCACATTGAATAATAGCTCTTATAGTGTTATCTTGTATATATGGTTCTACTTCAAAGTAAATAAATGGATTTCCAGTGTATTCACCTGTACTACTTTCAAATGTTTTCCATTCTTCAAATAAAAGTCCTCCAAAAGTCCATTCTAAATTCTCTAAATCTGGAGCATATCCAACTGTTACAACTACTTCAACTTTCCTTGCCTCTGACATTGAAAGAAGATTAGTACTTGTAGTAATTCCTAAAATAGCAGTTCCAGTTACTGCTGAACCTGTAACTATTTCACTTTCTACTAGTGATGTTGATATGCTTTGTATCCCATAATTTTTTTCTTCTGCTTCCTCTTGAACTTGTACTGCTCCAAAAGGATTTTTATATTCAATTGGGTCAAAGGTTATGTCTTGTTCACTATAAGTCCTATCACTATCTAGATAGACAGTTGTTGGTTCCACAGCATAAACTGATGGGACTAACATTGATAACACCATTGCAATTGAAATAAATAGCGTCAAACCTTTCTTTAACATATAGTTCCTCCTTTATTTATTATTCAATCAGTTGTTAAGCAACTAATTAATAATTATCTCTCTTAACAAAAAAATAGGGAGTTTGTACATTAATATCATCATCCAAATAAACTTTCCCCCTCAATTTTCCAGCCCCCAAAATCTGACTTTAAAGTGATTACAACTATTTTTCTTTTTTGATGTACTTCTATTATGCATTCAATGAAAGCCAAATTTTTTGCTCCTTTCATTTCGATACTAGTAACTTCAACAAGCTTACCTAAATCTATATCAAAATCAGGATGAATAAGAAAATAATTCAAGGGTACTTTGCGTTGAAATAATGTGTCTAAGTAACTGTATAATTTCAAACGGTCTCTATTATAATAAGAATCAAAAAAAGTAAATACAATTTGTCTTAAATCGCTATATTGACTTCATCCATTAGTAAGATTTTTAATTTTTTTCATATACACACCCCCATTATTATAAATGCTATATAAACAAATTCCTAAAAAGAATAAAAATACTTTTCTTATGGTAACTGATATTTATTATAATTGACTTTTTACAAAAAATCGGGCGAAGTTTGAATAATAAGTAGCTTATTTAACTATTTTTTTATACACATTTTTACATATATTGTTAAATTTTTATTGTAAATATCAATCTTCTATTACTTTCCTATTTTATTTGTCAAACATCATTATTTATAAATTTCTTTTATATTATACAAAGATAAGTAATTTGAAAAACATATTATTTAAGTATCGAAAGCAATTGCCTCACACCACTTCAACGAGGTGGGGAAATCTTCACCTCGTTATAATTTAAATAAATAAAAATTCCTCTTATTAACGACCGAATAAGAGGAATTAATTATACTATTACCATTTTAATTTTCTAAAATACTTTCACCAAATTTTCTACATCTATCTAAAGCTTCATCATCTGGCATCCATAATTCTCTAATACCATCTGAAATGACTTCGAATTTAGCTTTCTGCAATTCTTCAGTTATAATTTTAATTGATTCACCACTCCAACCATAACATCCAAAGGCAGCAGCCTTTTTATTTATAAACTTAAGACCCTTTATCATTTCTAATAAACCAGCCGTAGCTGAGAGTATTCCATTATTTATAGTAGAAGATCCTACTAATATCATCTTAGATTTAAAAATTTCTGTGATAATATCATTCTTATCTCTTTTTGCACAATTATATATTTTTATAGCAATATCATCGTCTTTAGCTTTTATTCCTTCTGCAATAGTTTCAGCCATTCTCCTAGTTCCATTCCACATAGTATCATATATAATTGTTATTTGATTTTCTTGATATCCTTTTGCCCATTCAACATATTTATTTATGATTTGAGATGGATTGTCTCTCCAAATAACTCCATGACTTGGACATATCATATTAATAGGAATATTTAATGCAACAACTTCATCTATTTTATTTATTACAAATTTACTAAACGGAGTCAAAATATTAGCAAAATACTTAATAGCCTCATAATATAATTCATCATTATCTACTTTATCATTATACATAAGTTCTGAAGCATAGTGTTGGCCAAAAGCATCATTACTGAAAAGAATATTTTCTCCTGACATATAAGTCATCATTGTATCTGGCCAATGAAGCATTCTTGCTTCAACAAAAACTAGTTTATTTTTGCCAATATCTAGTGTGTCTCCTGTTTTAACTTCTACAAAATTCCAATCTTTATGGTGAAGACCTTTTATTATTTTTACACCATTTTTTGTGCAATAAATAGGAGTATCAGGAATTTCTTTCATCAAATCTGCAAGAGCTCCAGCATGATCGACTTCAGAATGATTCATAATTATGTAATCAATCTTTTTTAAATCAACCTCATTTTTTAAATTTGCAACAAATTCCTTTGAAAAAGGTTGCCAAACAGTATCTATTAAAACTGTTTTTTCATCCTTTATTAAATAAGAATTATAGGACGATCCTTTATGTGTAGAGTATTCATCTCCATGAAACCTGATTAACTCCCAATCAATTTTACCAACCCAACTTACTGTATCTGTAATTTTAAACATAGATATTCCTCCTTTATTTATTTTTTTCTGTATTGTTCATTACAATATTTTATCTTAAAGCATATAGCTATGTAAAATTAGCTCATCTTTTAAGATATGCTCAGGCTAAGCCTATCTTATAAAATGAGCTTGATTTCATCCTATTTCTTGTGAAAATTTAGTGTTATTTGGCTTAGGAGTAACTGTTACAAAAATAGACAAATCCTCTTCTACTTTTGGTATACCAAATTCATCTTTTCCTTTTGCAAGTACTACTGAACCTTTTTGGATTCTTTGAACTTCATCATTTACCTGCACTTCACCTTTTCCTTGAAGTACTATAAATGATACTGCCGAATTTTCATGTTTATGAGTTGATAGTGTTTGACCTGGTTTAAAGTTCAATACAAAACTTAATACTTCATCATCATTAAATAATATCCTTTTTGTGAATTGATTATTATTAAATACTATACTTCCTTCTACATTTCTAAAATTCATTATTTCCTCCATATTTTTTATATAGTATTTGCAATATATATAAAATTATTTTAAGAAAGATATTTCTTTTCTAAATTTGTTAAAATATCCAAATAGTATTTTTGTATGCCCTTTTCTTCTGCTTCTTTTTCAAAATTTGCAGTTTCTCTATTTATTTCATCAATAATTTCTTTTGAGAGATTATTTTCTCCATATTTATAAACTGCAACATTTTCTTTTTCAATATGTCTGGTTAAAAGATTAGTATATCCAACTGCATAACTTATTACATCAAGTTTACTTTCTTCATCTCCACTTTTAACCCTGTTCAATGCATCTATTAATTCACTCATATGCATTCTACCGTAATCATGCTCTACAAGCATTCCATGTGTAATTAAATTTTCTCCTATTCTTCCTAAGTTTGATTGCATCTTCTTGAATAGAAATTTTTCTTCCTTTCCATGATGATGATCATCGGCATATTTTTTTATAAACTCAATTATCTTATAGAAGTCATCGTAATTTATTTCATCACCTTTTAAAATTCCATAACAAGCTTTACGAACGACTTTTAACATACGACTGATATTTTCATGTTCTTTAACCATTAACTCAATGCTATTCATGTTTATCTCCTCGATATTTTACTTGTTACATCATCTAGTTTTTCATAATTAATATTACTATTACTTAACAAGCCTTTAACAAATTCTTCTCTTAGTTTATAATAATTTGCTACGTCTCCTTCTGCAGCGTCCCAATATTCATGATGAACGCATACATTTCTTTTCCATATTATTTCATCATCTTGTTGTTTTAAAACAACATTAGCATGATCGCATGGCATTCCATCTAATAATATATCATTAATAGCTTTAAATGCATCATTTAAACTAGTTTCTTGATTTATATTAGTTACCCTCGTCGCCATATTTTTAAACAATATTTTAAGTTTTTCAATCATTTCCGGTTTTTTATTAAGCATCTCTGTAACTACATAAGCTAATTTATATTCAACCTGTGAAACCCTCTCTTGCAACCAACCATGTATATTTGTAACATCTATAACCTCTTCTAAAGGTTTCAAATTTCCATCACCGAATTGTTCATATAAATTATTTCTTAAATCTTCATTTAAGTTTTCACTTTCTGCTAAACTTATAATATCTTCTACTATATCATTTTGTATTTTGATTTTATTGTATAACCAAAAATGTATTGGTCCTAAAAATGCGCTCATATTACCTCCATTATTAAATGTCTTTTTATAAAATGAGCATGAATTTCTCATGCTCATTTATATTATATCAATATTACGCAGTCTCATTCACTAATTTATTCGCTCCTTTGTCGCATAAAATGGAGTTAGACATGCGCAGTCTTATTCAGCAGATTTCAGATATTTATTCAACTCTGCAATTAAATCATCTGCTTTAAATCCATGTACCATTGCAGCTTCTTCAATAGTTTCCATTTGTGAAGATGGACATCCTAAACAATGCATTCCAGCCTTCATTAAAATTTCAGCTAATCCTCTATCAATTTGCAATACTTCTCCGATTACCATGTCTTTAGTTATTTCTTTCATTTTTTTCAACTCCTTTTTTCGGGGCGCTTATAATCGTCCCATACATTGATTCGGTACGCATACAATGCGTTTCCTACATTATCCTAAGAATATTTTTAAATCATCTTCTACAGTACCAATTCCTGATATCCCAAAGTTTTCTACTAATACATTGGCAACATTTGGTGATAAGAAGGCTGGTAATGTTGGTCCTAAATGGATATTCTTTACTCCAAGATATAATAGTGATAACAATACAATAACAGCTTTTTGTTCATACCAAGCTATATTATATGCTATAGGTAATTCATTAACATCTTGTAATTCGAATATCTCTTTCAATTTCAAAGCTATTAAAACTAATGAGTATGAATCGTTACATTGACCAGCATCTAATACTCTTGGAATTCCCCCAATATCACCTAAATCCAATTTATTATATTTATATTTTGCACAACCTGCAGTTAAAATAACCGCATCTTTTGGTAAAGCTTTTGCAAATTCTGTATAATAATTTCTTGATTTTGCTCTACCATCGCAACCAGCCATTACAAAGAATTTCTTTATTGCACCTGACTTAACGGCATCTACAACCTTATCAGCCAAAGCAAATACTTGTTCATGAGCAAAACCACCTACTATTTCACCCGTTTCAATTTCTGTTGGAGCTTGACATTTTTTAGCAAGTTCAATTATTTCAGTAAAGTCTTTTTTATCTCCGCTTTCACCTGCTATATGTTTGCATCCTGGATATCCTGCTGAACCTGTAGTAAACAATTTATCTTTATAACTGTCCTTAGGTGGTACAATACAATTAGTTGTCATTAATATTGGTCCATTAAAACTTTCAAATTCTTCCTTTTGTTTCCACCATGCATTACCATAATTACCAACAAAATTATCATATTGCTTAAATTCTGGGTAATAGTGTGCTGGTAACATTTCTCCATGTGTATAAACATCTATTCCTGTTCCTTTTGTTTGTTCAAGAAGTGCCTCTAAGTCCTTTAAATCATGACCTGAAATTAATATACCAGGGTTTTTCCCAACGCCTATGTTTACTTTTGTTATTTCAGGATTGCCATAAGTGCTAGTGTTCGCTTTGTCTAATAAAGCCATTCCATCAACACCAAACTTACCAGTTTCTAAAGTTAAACCTATTAAAGCATCAACTGATATAGATTCATCCAATAACTTAGCAAGAGTACTTTGCATAAAAGTATTTACATTCTCCTCATCATATCCTAATGCATTAGCATGCTTCATATAAGCAGCCATTCCTTTAAGTCCATATGTTATTAGTTCTCTTAAACTTCTGATATCTTCATTTTCTGTAGCTAAAACGCCAACTGTTCTAGCTTTTTTATCAAATTCAGTATCATTTTCTGAATCCCATAATGCTGCCTCACTTAAATTTTCTTTATTATCTAATTTAGTTAATAAATCTCTTTTTACATTTAAAGTCATATTAACTCTGTCATAAAATACATTATTGTCAAAATTTGCATTTGTTATTGTAGTGAATAAGTTTAGTGTTACTAAATGATTAATATCTGCTTCTACTTCCTTGCCTTCAGCTCTTAATCTAGTAGTTATCTCTGATAATCCTTTGGTTGTATAAATTAACAAATCCTGCATTCTTGCAACTTCTGCTGGTTTTCCACATACACCAACTTTTGTACATCCAGTACAACCTGCTGTTTCCTGACATTGATAACAAAACATTGCATTTTCCATTATAATTCCTCCATAAATTTAATTTTCTTAATTGCTATAGTTAAATGATAAATGAGAATTACAATAATTTATGTAACATATGTTACATAAATTATTTTTTTTTTACTAATTGACATTACTCAAATAATGTTGTATCGTTTAAATTGCATGAGTTCATAAGAAAAGAAATATAATAATTATGTGTAATCTAACTAATATTGATAAGTAAATTAATTGAAAGGAGTTTTTAAAATGGATTTTAAATATGAGGAAAATAGAATTTATCTTGAATCTAGCGATGGAAAGTGTATTGCTGAAATAACATTTCCTTCCATCTCTAAAAATGAGGTTAATATTAACCATACTTATGTTGACACATCACTCCGCGGCCAGGGCGTGGCAAATAAGCTAATTACTGCTTTAGTTAATGAACTAAAAAAAACCAACAAAAAAGCATATGCTACTTGTTCATATGCAATAGATTGGTTTGAAAACCACCCTGAATTTGATGATTTGTATTTAGAAGATAAAAAATAGTATCACACTGTAGGGACGCATTGTATGCGTCCCTTGGTATGCATACAATACATACCCTACAATGCTAAATTATATACATCCATCAGAAAAATCTGAATGACATACAATTTCAACATTTTCATTCTCAGTTAATTTTGAAATATATTGTTCAATTTCTTCAGGTGTAATGTTAGGTGCAAATCGGCCAACAACATTTCCTTTTTTATCAATGAGAAACTTAGTAAAATTCCATCTAATATCATTATTCTTAATATCAGGTGTATATTCATTTACCTTTTTATAGAAATCAAGTGTATCTTCATTTCTAAATTCTTCTGCCGTAGTCTTTAAGTAATTATATAAAGGTGCTTCTTTTTCCCCATTAACATTAACTTTAGAAAATTGTTTAAAACCCACACCAAAATTCAATTTACAAAATCCTACTATTTCCTCATTAGTTCCTGGTGCTTGCTCTAAAAACTGGTTGCTTGGAAAATCCAAGATTTCAAATCCTTTAGATTTATATTTTTCATAAAGGCCCTGAAGTCCGTCGTATTGTGGTGTAAAGCCACAACCTGTTGCTCCGTTTATTACAAGCAAAACTTTTTCTTTATATTCTGATAAGGATACATCTTTACCCTTAGCATCTTTTACTACAAAATCATAAATTTTCATTCTTCCCTCCTATATGTTAAAAACTTATATAATATAAATACCCTTAAAATAATATTTTAAACATATTTGTTATAATATCAAATCGTATAACATTAGATAGCATATATAGAACTGTATACAGTGTATAAATATTGAAAATAAAATAACAAATTTCGACATTTTTTTAATTTAAAGCTGTTTATAATGCATTTTTTCTGTAATATTGTTGAAAAATGTAGTATTGTATTTTGTTGCAAATACAACATTTAAATTATTTTATTAAAAAAATGTAAATAACACTTAATTTATATGACTATTTCTTTATATCGTATCTTTCTATGATAATAATATTTAAAAAAACTTATGTTTATGAAGTTTATGTCATTTATTTTTTATTGAAAATATTTTCTAGTTATGCTATAATAAAATAACGTTATCATAAAACTGTAATTATATTTTTTAATATGTGCACTAAATACTTGATCTCATCTAACTTATATTTTAATAAATTTTATATTAAGTATTTGGTTAACATAAATAACTAGATAACTACTAAGTTGTTTAGGAAAAAAGAAAATGGAGGTATTATATGGATTTTATTATGGAACTCAACTCAGCTGTTAACAACTTTGTTTGGGGACCACCTATGTTAGTATTAATCGTAGGTACAGGTATTTATTTTACTCTAAGAACCGGATTTTTCTCGGTTCGCAAATTAGGTTACATCCTAAAGAACACTCTTATGAAGATGTTTGCAAAGGATCAAACAGGTGAGGGAGAGGTTACTGCGTTCCAGGCTGTTGCTACTGCCCTTGCTGCAACAGTTGGTACAGGTAATATTGCCGGTGTTGCCACTGCTATTGCTTCAGGTGGTCCAGGTGCGGTCTTCTGGATGTGGTTAGCTGCAATATTTGGAATGACTACTAAATTTGCAGAGGTTGTACTAGCTATTAAGTATAGAGAGAAAACTGAAGACGGTCGTTTTATAGGTGGACCAATGTACTATATTAGAAATGGTCTTGGTTGGAATTGGTTAGCAGTAATATTTGCTGTATTCGGTGCTCTAGCTGCCTTTGGTATAGGTAACATGGTACAATCTAACTCTGTTGCAGCTTCACTTCAAACATCTTTCAACCTTAATCCATGGATAACAGGAATTGTACTAGCAGTGTTAACTGCACTTGTTATTGTCGGTGGAATAAAAAGAATTGGTGCTTTTACAGAAAAATTAGTTCCTTTCATGGCTGCAATTTATATTTTAGGTGGTTTAATAATAATTATAGTAAATGCTTCTGCAATTCCTACAGCTTTCGCATTAATATTTAAAAGTGCATTTACTGGTCAAGCAGCAGTTGGTGGATTTGCTGGAGTTACAATAGCAAATGCTGTTAGATTTGGAGTAGCTCGTGGTGTTTTCACTAATGAAGCCGGTTTAGGTAGTGCTCCTATTGCCCATGCTGCAGCAACAACTGACCATCCTGTACGTCAAGGTCTTTGGGGCGTATTTGAGGTTTTCGCTGATACTATATGTATTTGTACTATTACGGCTCTAGTAATCATAACTTCTGGCATATGGGAAACAGGTTTATCTGGAGCAGAACTTACTACAACAGCCTTTGGTGCATCTCTACCTGGCGGTGGATACATTGTAACTATTGGTGTAACATTATTTGCATTTTCAACTATAATTGGATGGGAATACTACGGCGAAAGATGTCTTGAATATCTTGTAGGACCAAAATCAATAATGTTCTATAGAATTGTTTGGATTCCTTTTATAGTAGTTGGAGCTATTGGAGGACTAGAACCTATATGGGCTTTGGCAGACACATTGAATGGTTTAATGGCAATTCCTAACTTAATTGGATTGTTAGCATTAAGTGGAATTGTTTTGAAGTTAACAAAAGAATTTTTCTCAAGTGAGAAATCTAAATTATAATAATACTGTACGGGACGCATTTTATGCGTCCCGTTGTTTTAAAGATAAGATGTTATATCCTTCACTATCAAATTATTATTCTACAGTTATTTCAATTGTACCCCCATATTCTTCTTTGTCATCATCTAATATTAAATAATCTATATTTACAACGCCATCATCTTTAGGAACAAATGTCAATTCATCAATATCATATAGCCTATATTTTTTATCTTCTTCAACTAATTCATATTCATCATCATATTCAATGTATACTCTACCATCTTCTCTTTTTGGGATTTCAAATATTACATATTCAAAATCATCATAAATATCCTCTTCAACTGATTTTTCTAATTTATAATCAAAATCAAAACTAATTTCTTTATCTTCATCTGTTTTTAATTCAATAGTATCGATAACATAATCGTCTTTTACTTCTATACTAATCTCACCAGTGTATACTTTATCATCCTCATCATAAGCTTTATATTTTATAACGACAGTTCCTGAATAATTTTTATATGGAACAAAAGTTATTTCATCTATTTTATCAACTTCATATTTTTCATTTTTATCAACTTTTACTTCATCATTATCATTGTCATACCATAAAGTACCTGTTTTATAACTTGGAAGTGTAAATTTTACATACTCCATATCTTCATCCGTTACTTCTTCAAATATTTCCTCGAAGTCATCTTCATCAAATGTCACAGGAGTATTTTCTGTAGTAGTGTATTTAATAGTATTTAAATAATCTTCATCTTCTTCTACATTAATAATAATTAACCCAATATAAGAATCACCTTCATCAGTATACGCTTCATATTCTATTTTTACACTACCAAAGTAATTTAACTTAGGAACAAATGTTACATCAGAAATTTCCTTTTTATCATTATTATCTGCATAATATCTTGTGCTTTCTGTAACCATTGAATTGTAATCTTCATCAACATCATAATCATAATACAATTTACCATATCTTACAGATGGAAGCTCAAACTTAACATATTCTAGACTTTCACCTTTATCTTTTCTAATTTCTTTAAACACTTTAACAAAATCATCAGAATCAAAATTTATATAGTTATTTTCTTCAACTTCATAAACTATATCTTCTGACTTTATTTCTTCTTCATTTTCGTCGTCATATACCTCACCAGTAAGAACATAATATAGCATTAAAGCAATATCCTGTCTTGTTGCTGAATTATCTAATTCAGCATCATCAAAAAGATCCCTTAAGTCAACATCATATATAGTAACATTTCGATTTGCTACAGCAGCTGAACGCTCAATTAATAGTATAGCTTCTTCAACTGTAACATGTTTATTAGGGTTGAAAAATTTGCCATCTCCTCTTGCAATACCGAATTTTTTTGCTACAGAAATTGCATTATAGAAATAACTGTCAATATCTACATCTGGAAAACTTTCTTCAAAGTCTTCAATCGTAGTGCTTAATTTAAAAGCTCTAACTATCATAACAGTAATATCTCCACGCTTTACATAATCTACATAACCAAAGTTACCGTTACCATAACCCTTTATTATTTCATATCGCTTCATATATTCAGCAGCTGTATTATAATTATGTTTGTTTCTTAGAAATTTCTTATATTGTCCTGGGGGCATTGCAAATACAGCAGATGTCAACATCAAGCTTAGTGCCATCACTAAAGCAATTATTTTTAAAATACTTTTCTTTTTCATTATTTCCCTCCATTATTAAATAAATATTAACGTTTTGTTTTTTATAAGTTTATATACTTACTATATTATGCTAATTAAGTTATTATTATCACCTACCCCCATATAACAATTATTTTAGTATTTTTTACTTATACATTATATAACTTCGTAGATTAAAAAATAATTTTCAGGGTAGTTATCAACAAAAAAAAGAATAGTTCCATTTTAGGAACAATTCTTTTTATATGTAATAACACTTCCATACATTGTAGAAGTTGTCGCTTCTTTATAATTCGTTTTCTACTTCACTTGCCTCGTCTGTTTCAGTTTCTATATCAGCTCTCTTTGGCTCATTAACTGAAACAACAACTTGTTCAAGATCTATTTCTGGTATTATTCCCTCTGGGAAAACAATATCAGAAATACAAACAGTTTCACCAGCATTCATATTAGTAACATCTACTTCAATTTCATCTGGAATATCCTGCGGAAGACCCTTTACTGGTATTATATCAATTTGTCTAACTAACAACAATCTTTTTGACTCAATCCTCTCAATACCTTTAAATTTAATTCCAATTTCAGCTTTGATTTCTTCAGTCATTGAAACTCGTTGAAAATCTACATGTACTGGAGAGCCCTTTACAGGAGATATTTGAATATCTTTTATCATTACAGTATAATCATTTCCTTCGTCTATAGAAAGATTAAAAATTGCATTTTTTCCATGACTAGTAATACCTTTTCTAAGTTCTGATTCATTCACAGTTACTGATATAGATTCCATACCTTTTCCTGATATATTACCTGGTAATAATCCTGATTTTCTTAACTTCTTATTAACTCTACTGTTAACTATTGCCCTTTTTGTTACTTTAATTGTTCCTGTTTCCATATTTATTCCTCCTCATATTATTAATTTACTTGTAATTTACTTGTTAATATTAATTTGCTTATAAAAACATTTATTATTCAACAAACTTACCTATATACTAAAAAATAAATTAAAATACATGATTTGAAAATTCATTTCAAAAACATTATATTAATTATACCTATGTTTCCCACAAATGTCAACCTAACCAAATTCAATAAGTATAGTTAAACTTTATTCTAAAAGAACAATTCAGGCTCTCTTCTATTTGAATATTTTATTTCTAACTCAATTTTATGTTTAATATAATTTTCATCATCGAAGAACTTTGCTTGTGTAGGACAATTTTTTACACAGGCACAACATTTTATACATATGCCAATTAATTTTGATACATTATCAAAATTAATTGACCCTACTGGACAAATTTCGGCGCATAACTTACAATCAATACAATTCTCGTTGGTTTTCGGTGTAATTTTCTTAAAATCAAAAGAATGACCATTTTTATCTTTAGGCTGATAATACGGTCTAATAGGATTCTGCCCTGGAACCTTAACATGTTTAGAAGGTACATCATGTAAAATCTCAGCAAGTTTATGACCAAAATGGTATACCTTATTCATATCCTTATTATCTGGCCTTCCTTTAGCTAAATTTTTAGAAAAAGAATGTTCTCCTATAAAGGCTGCCGCAGCTATAACAGTAAATCCCCCTGAAACTAAAATGTTTTTTAATTCAATTAAAGCGTCATCATAGTTTCTGTTTCCATACACTACAATAGGAATTGCTATGGTATCATCACCCTTTATTGTATCCAAATATTTCAACAATATATTTGGAACCCTACCAGCATAAACAGGTATTCCTATTATTAAAATTTCCTTTTTACCAAAGGTTATTGATTTTTCCCTTATATCTGGCATAGTAAAATTAATATATTTTATATTCGTTTCTTTATCATTTGATAAAATCTTAGCTAAACCATTAACAACTTTCTTAGTTGTTCCTGTTGGACTGAAATACATTATATTAATATTACGCATATTGTCACCCCTTTTATTAAATGTTAAACTATTATATTATAACTATGATAATACTATTTTTTATATAAATCAACTTAAACAAATATATGAAAGCAATTTAAAAATTAATAATTTTAAGAATATATATTTTTTTTTTGAAAACAATAGTAACGGAGGTGTTGAATATGAATTTTACAAATAAAGAAAGAATGCTATTAGAAGATCAAAAATCTCACGAAGAAATATGTATTCAAAAATATTCTAATTATGCAAGTTTAACAAATTGTCAAGAACTTAAGAGTATATTTAAACAAAATGGACAAAAAGAACAAGAACATCTAAACACAATTAATCAATTGCTAAATGGTCAAGTACCTTCTATGAATCAGCAAGGAGGTGGAAGTCAGCAACAACAATCTCAAATGCAACAACAGCCTCAAATGCAACAGATGCAAGGTTCGAGTAGTTTCAAGCCACAAAGTAGCTCAACTAGTAGCTCAACTAATTATAATAATTCAGACAAAGATCTTTGTACTGATATTTTAATGACAGAAAAATATGTGTCTGGTGCATATGACACTGCCATATTTGAATTCAAAGATCCTCAGGTACGTAACATATTGAATCATATACAAAAAGAAGAACAGCAACACGGAGAATCAGTATTCAAATATATGGAAAGTAAAGGAATGTATCAACCACAATAAAAAGCGGCCTAGGCCGCTTTTTATTATTCACGATAATAGCGTTATACGCTAATTTACTTAATTTAATCCCATTTTTTGTCTTTTCTTAATTATATGACTTTCAATATCTATTGCAGCTTCAACTGGATTATCTCCAAGTGCTACCTTTCCTCCAGTTAACCCTTCAACATCTTCTGTAAGAAGTTTTACTAAATTAGGCGCTCCCGTTATAAATGGTGTAGGAGACAAATGAGTATATGCTCCATAGGCTACTGCAAATATACCATCAATCGTTGCTTTTTGCTCCATCCATTCGGGGGCAGTAACTGCAATAGGTAAATCTGAAATATCCACATTTAAATGATCCGCTAAAGCTGTTACAAGCATTGATATTCTACCTGTATCAGTACATGTGCCAAAACTTAAAACCGGAGGTATTCCTAAAGCTTTACAAACTCCTTTAAGTCCTTCTCCTGCCATTTCAATCGCATCGAGATTACATAGTCCAGCAACTTCTAAACCATGATTACCACATCCACCTGCTACTACAAGGATATCTCTTTTTATTAATTCTTTTGTAATATTTACTGTATTCCAGTCCTGAGGTCCATTTCTTAGAGTTGAACAATTTGCCAAAGCAACAATTCCTTTTATTTGTCCTTTCACAATAACATCAACTAATGTATTTAAATCGTTTCCGATTGCTTTTAAAACTGCTTCAGTAGAAAAGCCTGCTATAGCTTTTCTCTTATGTTTAGGAACCATAGATTCTATTTTACCATGTCTTTTTTTAAAGTTCTCTATTGCTATGTTAATACAACTTTCTGCCATTTCATCAGCTTTACCAGGATAATATGGCATTTCATGTTCAGTGCCTGGCACGCCTATTATTGTACTTACACTAACAAGGGCAACTTGATATGTTTCTGCATATTGGTCTATAGCCGGTGGAGAACAATTTTCCTCCATGACCAGAGCGTCTACTGTTCCTGTAGCTAGAAATGGTTCAATAGCTAACCAATTTCCCATAAGACCAACAAAAACATCATCAACTTCAAACCTTTGCAGCATTTCCTGACCAGTTTCTATTGAGCCTACAATATGAATTCCTTTTGCCCCAGCCTTTTTTGCCATTTCTTGATACTCTTGTTTTTTTGCTTTTTGCAATGTAGCAACACCTATCCATGGCTGATGACCATTAAATGCAATGTTCACATAATCAGGATCCATTATTCCCAAATCAACATCAACTTCATGGGGCATAGGTGTGCCAAATAAAATATCCTGTGTCATCTCTAATCCAATTTGCGCGGTATAAATTGTTGATAATCCTAAACGCAATGCCTTTTTAGCTAATGATACATAATCCCCATCTACATTAGTTAAACAACTAGCAATACTATTCTCAACTTCATGCTGAACTCCAGAAGGGTAAATGTGTAAATCTTTCCAAAGGGGTTTTCTTTTTTTTGGAGCAAAAACCTCAACCATAATACTACTTTGATCAGGATTAATTTTCATTTCATTATCTAAAAGTTCAGCTAATTGTATTGCCATTTTATTTGTATCTTGATTAGTATTGATACCGGTTTTTTCACACATCCATTTCAATTTCTCAGTATCTGTAATTCTAAAAGGTGTATTACCTTCCCCAGTAGCTTTTAATGTTCTAAAAGCTTCAAAGGCATGATGAGCATAAGTAGCAGCACCCATAATATTTCTCATTAGAAAATTACGCATTGCCATTGCATCAGCTCCAATACCACAAACTCCTTTTTCCGCTCCAGCTTTATCACTTAATCTACAGGGACCTTGTGTACACAACTGACAGCTTACTCCTTGAAGACAAAAGTTGCAACGTATCTTTTCCTGTTCACTCCATCTTGAAAAAACGCTTGAAAGTCCATCATCTCTAATTCTAATTAACATTTCTTCAACTGAATCATGATAACTTACACGACCTTCAGGCTTCTCTAAAATATTTCCAGACATATATTCCTCCTGTTATTTCTTAAAAATATCTATAGTTTAGTATGAACATATTTATAGATTAAATTCAATATAACCCTTTTTTTGTAATTAAAATTGTACTGATTTATTAAAATAATCCTTTATTCGTCTTGGTCCTGCTAATATATCTTTTGATATTATTAAGTTATTCTTTTTATTAGTTTTAATACTCCATTTAATAAGGCATATCGATCCATCTGATATTTCAATTCCAGTAATACATCTAGGATGAACACAACTACCATCATTAAAATATGGAGGTTCCCCTATTTCAGGAAAAAATGGTCTATGGTTGTGTCCTGCAATTAACATATGGTTCTCTCTTATAACCCATTCTGTAAGCTTTTTTGCTACTAAATATTTTTTCTTGTAGTTTTTAGCCGTTCTAGTTACATCTTTTACTCCAAATGTCTCTAAAGGCTTCCAAAAATATCTAACTAATAATCTCGCTAATCTCCATAATTTATAATTAAGACAATCTACTTGATGACCATGTATTAATAAAATCTTATTTCCAGTTTCTTTATGTTTTAATACTATACCCTCATGAATTTTTACATCATTAAATAGCAAATAATATTTGTTATTACGTTCATAGAAATAATATGTTAATTTTTTTTCAATAAATTTAGTGTTTTTCTTTAACATATCATGATTTCCATAAATAAAGTATAATCTTTTTTCTTTGTAAAACTTTCTCAGCAACCAAAAAATATCACTATGCTCTTGTATAATATCTGTAATATCAGAATTCTCCCATAGTTCATCACCATCACCTAATTCAATATAAGTATAATTTTCTTTATAGTAGTAATTTAATGCTGCAAAATAAATGTTTTGGTTATTTGAAAAATTATCTTCCCACCCTCCAGTACCTCTATGACAATCACTCATCAAAATAAACTTAGATGAGTTGTCAAATACTATTTCTTTTGAGGAAAAAAATATATTATTAATTCGATTTAACACATCCATATATACACTTCCAATATAAACCTTTATAATAGATTATTCTGAAAATATAAATGGGGAACATCTTATCACTTTGTATTTAAGTGTTTATTAATAATAATTATTATGTTTATTTCAAAATTTTAACATGTAGAATATACCAAATAAATGAAATTTATCATATTCTTGACAATGGACGAGCAAAGAAGTAAACTATAATTGACAATAAATTATCATTTTATTGATAAATATTAATTAGTGCATTAAGGACTTCTATAACAATCGCTAATTAATAAATTTATATAATAAATTTTATAGGAGGTTTAAATATGAAAGGCTTTGCAATGTTAGGAATTGGTAAAACAGGTTGGATTGATAAGGATTATCCTCAATGCGGTCCCCTTGATGCAATCGTTAAACCTATTGCTGTTTCTCCATGTACTTCTGATGTACATACTGTATGGGAAGGCGCTATCGGTGAACGTAGTGACATGATACTTGGACACGAAGGTGTTGGTGAAGTTGTTGAAGTTGGTTCCCTTGTTAAGGACTTTAAAGTTGGAGATAAGGTTATAGTTCCAGCAATCACACCAGATTGGAACGCACTTGAATCTCAATCTGGGTATTCAATGCATTCAGGTGGAATGCTTGCAGGTTGGAAATTTTCCAATTTCAAAGATGGAGTTTTCGGTGAATATTTTCATGTAAATGATGCAGATGGTAATCTTGCAATTTTACCTGATAATATTAATCCAGCAGATGCAGTTATGTTAAGTGATATGGTTCCAACAGGTTTTCATGGAGTTGAATTGGCTGATATACAATTCGGTGATAACGTATGCGTAATAGGTATTGGACCTGTAGGCTTAATGGCTGTTGCAGGGGCTGCTCTTCGTGGTGCATCTAATTTGTATGCTGTAGGTTCTCGTCCAAAATGTGTAGAAATTGCAAAAGAATATGGTGCAACAGATATTATTAACTATCGTGAAGGTGACATTGTTGAGCAAATCATGGAAAAAACTCATGGAAAAGGTGTTGATAAAGTAGTTGTTGCAGGTGGAAATGTTGATACGTTTATTCAAGCAATTACAATTTTAAAACCAGGTGGAAGAATAGGAAATGTTAACTACTTAGGTTCTGGCGATTATATAAAGATACCAAGAGCTGAATGGGGTTGCGGTATGGGTCATAAAATAATAGCAGGTGGTTTAATGCCAGGTGGTCGACTTCGTATGGAAAAACTTGCCACATTAATGCAAACAGGAAGACTTGATACCAGTAAACTTCTTACTCATAAATTTAATGGTTTTGACAAAATGGAAGAAGCATTATTACTTATGAAAAATAAACCAAAAGATTTAATTAAACCTATTGTTATGATATAATATCCAAAATTTTAAGGGTAGAATTTTTATACTACCCTTTTTATTATACTTTTTATAGATATTTTTTAATTTTCCAATAATCCTCAAATATTGATTCGCTTTTACCAATCATTAAAAGTTTTACCAACATATTAGGATCATATCTTTGAATAGCATATATTTTGTCTAATACATTATTATAGCCATACGTTATATACTGATATTCTTCGCACAATTCTTTATTTTGTTTTTGAGCAACATGTTCAATAAAAGCATTTCTACTATAAGGTTGCTTTGTACGAGGCTTATCAAATCTTAATTTAACTGAATTCCCCATTACAAATATTTCTTCATCTAAATAACCTGCATTTTTTAATCCTTTAATAAATTCATTGCGCATTATTTTATTCTTTAAGGTAATTTTCAAGTCCATTGTCAATTCCCAAGGTTGAGAAAATTCACCTAATTTAAAACCTGTTAACCACCAATGAGTATCCTTTCGTTTAAACATTCGCTTACCATTCTTTCTTAGTATACAAGCCATTCTTAATAAATCATCATCACTTACACTATCGTAGAAAGTACCATTAAAAAAGATTGTGTCTAAATCAGGGCCAGTTGTTGAGTAAACTCCGATTTCACAGCCTGTAGTCATTCCATATTGGCCTTTCCAAAACTCTATGAGCCATCTTTTATTATCGTACTCAAAGTAAATAGGCTCACAATCTATAATCATATTAAGTGGAGCAGTAGCTTCATCATAAAGGCGACAATAGCCCATTTCTCTTTGCCAAGCATTTATATGCGAATAGAAAATATCTTGATTTATATCGTAACAATAACCTGCTGTTTCTGTCAATTCATTAAGAGAATCATAATCGATTACATCATAATAATTGCTATTTATAGACTTTTTACTACTTTTTTTCATCCAATCTACTATTTTTAGAAAAAAAGAAGATTTATATAGAAAAACACCAATGATACATAAGATTACTATGGTAATGGGTATAAAATTACCTTCCTCATATACAGTAAACATATTTTTAATATACGAAAACATATAACTCACTCCAAATATTTTTTAATATATAATATTCGTTATAACCTATATTGTCCGTAACATATGTAAAAACGACCAATTTTAAAAAATCAGTCGTTTCAACTTTATTTTATATACATAGATTTTACATTTTTAATAATATTACTAACAATCTAATTATTTTAAATTTTGTGCAGCATGTTCACCTGCTATACGTCCACTTGTGAGTGCAAATTGTACTGCGCTTCCAGACATATAAACTTGATTATACATTACTTTGTTTGCGCATTCTCCACCAGCATACAAATTCTTTATAACTGAGTTATCTTCACGCAATACTTGGAAATTTTCATCAGTTTTTACTCCTGCAAATGTACCCATAGTCTTAGGATAAAGTTTAACTGCATAGTATGGAGCTTTTTCTACAGCTACTAAATACTCCTTTTCCTTGCCCATTTCATCATTATCTGTTTTAGTTCCTTCATTATATGAGTTCATATTTTCTACAAATGTATCGACATTAACGCCCATAGCTTCTGCTAATGCTTCAAATGTATCTGCCTTTACTGCTTCTTCAGTAGGCATAGCTGCTTCTAGAGATTCTATAAGGCTTACATTTACATCATTTGAATCCAGAATTGCCCATGTAATATCTTGCTCAACAATTTTGTTTGTTGCAATTGCATAATGCATTTGTTCATTTGCGAAACGCTCACCATCTCCATTTACATACATTTTAGTCCAATCCATACCTAACGAGCTTGTGCCGTTAATTTTGCTAGCAACACCTAAACCTATAACCCAAGGGTCTTCATATAATGCTGCTCCGACCTTTTCTGCCATTAAAATCCCATCACCTGTTGAGCCTGGAGTTGCTGCACTTAATTCAGCTGAACCTGCCAACTCTGGTATAAATCTTTCTAGAAGTTCATCATTTTTAGCATATCCACCTGCAGCTAAAATTACTTTTTCTGCATTTATAATTAACTTACCATCTTTTCCTTCTGCTACAACACCTACTACATCACCGTCTTCATTAGTTAACAATTCTGTTGCTGGTGTTTCAGTTAAAATTTCTATTCCTTCACCAAGAACGGATTTTTCTATATTCTGAATTAAAAGTGAACCACCCTGTACATCTCCATCACGTTTCGGGAAGTGAATTCTTCTTACTGGATCAAGTCCAAAACCTTCCACACTACCATATTCGTGACCTACATTATCTACTAACCATTCTGTTGTTATAACTGCTTCATCCATAAACTTATCTACGAAATCATAGTCTGGATATATACTGTCAGGATTACTCGTTGCTTGGCGCTCTTTCCAAAGATCCATCCATGACTCTTTTGAATCCTCTATTCCTTCTTCTCTTTGGAACCTTGTATCGTTTGCTGAAATTCCACCACCTGACAATCCCGTAGAGCCTCCTATAGATGCAAGTTTTTCTAATACTATAACATTTGCATTATTTTCATGAGCTGAGTAGGCAGCAGCTAAACCAGTTCCACCAGCACCTACAATAACTACATCAGTGTTTAATTCAGTTACCGTTTTATCCGCTTCGTCAGAACTTGCTTTTGCTTTAAGAGCCTCTACATTTCCACCAGCTTGATTAACACAATCTTCTATAGCTACAAGAATTGCATTAGAAGTATTTGTAGCTCCAGTTACAGCATCTACTACTAAAGTTTGACCTTCAACAACTTCTTGTGGTATACGTTCAATAGGTGCATCACTTAGTCCTGCAGTTTCACTATGTTCTAAAACTTTAACAGACTTTATTGAAGTATTATCAAATACTACTTCGACACTTATATCACCATTATTTCCTGTAGCTGTTGATGTATAAGTACCCGCCTTATATATAGAATCTGAATCATTTGATTCTGATTCGTTTCCAGCTGGTTGAGTGCATGCGACTAACCCGAATATTAAACCAAAACACAACAATAAACTTAATAATATCTTAATAGATTTCATTTTAACTCTCCCCTTAAATTATTAAAGTGCAGCATTTTAACCATTAATTTCTATTGTTTGTTAATTCACTAACACTTTATTATATTTTAATCTTTGGGGCTAAAGCAATGTCAAGTTCTAATTATTAAAAATTATCTATAAAAAAAATAAAAACCTCGTGCTAACCCGAGGTTTTTTTGCCAACTAAAATTCCTTGATAAATACTAGCACCTTTAGTGTCAATATTAAATGGATTGTCCTCAATAACAGGACCAATATCTATTGTATCCATTATAGAAATACCTGATTTCTTAAATTTATCCAAAATTATATTCTTATTTAAATAATCCTTCATCTCCTCTGAAACCTTAATATTATCTTTTGTATCTCTTTCAAAGTACGGATATGCTGCAGTATAAAGTCCATTATACTTCATTAATGGGAATACTTTATCTACCAATAATTTACCAGTTCCCATAGCATATGTTTTTGTCATCCAAAAATCAACAGCAACGTCGATAGATTGTTTTTTTATAGGTAATCTATGATAATCACAACATAAAAATATGAAATTATTATGATTATAATATAATTCTAAATTCTTTTTTAATTGTGTTATTCTATTTAAATCATAATCAATTAATATATATACTGTATCTTTAGGAAGTGTTTCTATATACTGCAATAGAAAAAAGCCAACACAATTGTCAAGTTCTATTATATATTTAGGTTCTTGTCCATATTTTTTAATATATTCAATTAATGAAGCTATTCCCTTATAAAGAAAATTAATATATCTATGAGAAGAGCTATCTAAATATTCTTCTTTAGAAGGCATCTTATTGCCATTTAACATTTTTGTACGAACACAAGTTTCATCTATGTAAATTCCATTTCTAACAATTCCTTTATAACCACATTCGCACTGAATATTTGCTTCAATAATCATATTTTTTTCTATAATTCCATCTGACAAATCAATGGTGAGATGACAAATTGGACATTCCAAAATATGTAATGAAGTTAAAGGAAATCCTAAATTTTGTCTATCATTTAATTCTTCATTTTTAATTTTATGTATTTTATCTTTTAAATATAAACTAACTTTATCATACCTTGAAATTTCATTTTCTATTTCTTTCTTTTTTTCTTCTAAAAATGTCAAGTATTGATTACGATATACATCTGTATTGGTGCCACTTAATCTTTGAATTGAAAGAATCTTCTGAATTTCATTTAAAGTAAAATCTAATTTCTTTAGGTCTATAATACTATCAAGATCTTTACTGTCAGCTTCGTTAAATCTATACTGACCTCCACTTTTCTCTGCAACAAGTAATCCCATATCTAAATAATGTCTAATCGCATCTTGGGTAACACCATGTTTTTTGGCAAATTCACCAATTCTCATTTATTACTCCTTTTAACCTTATTTTGATAACAATTATATTATTAATTTTAAATCATCTTCATAACTATCTTCTATAACTAAATTTTAATCAGCATTTATCCCTTTAAAAGCAGCTGGCAAATATTTAATAATATCACTAGCAACAAAAGAATATTCTCCTATATGTTTTACTCCAATATCACCAGACAATCCATGAATATATATAGCAGTTCTAATCGCTTTTGATATTTCTATTTTTTGCCCTATAAATGACGCAATAATACCCGTTAGAACATCTCCACTTCCTGCTGTAGCCATACCTGGATTTCCAGTTGTATTAATATATACACACCCATCTGGACAAGATAGCACTGTTCTAGCTCCTTTTAAAACTAAATATACATTATATTTTTTTGTAAAGTCCTTTGCATTATCTATAATGTTTTCCCTTACATTACTTATATCTTTATTTAACAGTCTAGACATTTCACCATAATGGGGAGTTAAGACAATATCCTGTTTATGATTTATTAACTTGTTTAAATTCAAAACATTTATACCTTCTGCATCAATTATTAGTGGTTGTGTTGCTGTTTCTAACAAATATTCTAAAATAACTTTATAACTAGATAAGTTAGTACAACCAGAGCCGGTAGCTATTACATCTGAAAAGGATATAATTTCACTATATACTTCTTTCAAAGATAAATTTTGTTCATCAAATGCATATGTTAATGCTTCAATAGACATAGACTCAACTATTGAATATATGGAATTAGGTATAAAAGCTTTAACAAGTCCCGAACCACTTCTAAGTGCACTATTTAAATTTAAAACAGCAGCTCCAGCCATACCCTTTGAACCTGATATCATACCTACTCTGCCATATGTTCCTTTATGTGAATCTCTTTTCCTCTTATTAATAATATTTTTAACATCATATGCTTCGGTTAAACTAACATTAATTTCTTTATATTGTTCAATGTTAATTGAATCTAATATTCCTAATATATACTTATTTAAATTATTAATAATCATATCAATCACCTTATAAATTATTATTAATGTTGTTGTTTATACCTCTTTTATTTATTTCATCATAAGTTGTAATCGTCACATAGGCATACATTTTTCTTTAGACAATATTTCATTAAAATCCCCTAAGGGTACTGGTTTACTATATATGTACCCCTGTCCTGCAAAACAGTTTAATTCTTTCAAGTAAGATAATTGTTGGAAATTTTCTATTTTTTCAGCGACTAATTTTATTTTAAGCTCCTGAGCCATAGTTATTACATGTTTTGTAATAACAGTATTGGCTTCATCAGTAGTAATATTCTTTATAAAAGACCCGTCAAGTTTTAATATATCTATATTAAAAGAATTTAAATAAGCTAATGAGGAATAACCAGTTCCAAAATCGTCAAGTGCTATTTGTATCCCATAAGATTGCAATTTGCTTATATTTGAAATTACATTATCACCTTTTTCTAAAAATATATTTTCAGTAATTTCCATAATTAAAAAATTAGGATTTAAATCAAATTCATCTATTGTTTTTAAAATATTTTCAACAAACTTTTTTTCATAAAACTGAATGCTAGAATAATTAACTGCTACTTTTATATTTGATTTCCCTTCTATCATCCATTGATTATAGTTTCTACAAACTTCTCTTAAAATCCACTTTCCTACTTCTATAATTAAACCTGTGTCTTCTGCTAATGGAATAAATTCTTCTGGTTTTATAATTCCCCAATCAGGATGTTCCCATCTAGCTAAAACTTCAGCGCCTAATATTTCATTTGTTTTCAAATTTATAATTGGTTGATAATATATTCTAAGTTCGTTCCTTTCAATAGCATGACGGAAATCATTTCTAATAATAAATTCTTTATAGTTTTGAATATCCAAACCTATAGAAAAAAACTTGAATCTATTTTTTCCATCTTTTTTAGCTCTTATTAATGCATTCATAGTTTGTTTTCTAAGGGAATCTGCATCTTTTGCTTCATCAGGATATATACATATGCCTAAATTAACTGTAACATCTAATTCAAGTTTATCAACTATAAACGGTTTTGAAAATAGTTTAATTAATTTTCTAACTATACTTTCATATTCTTCTTGCTTTCTTAATCCTTGTACTATTATAGCAAAATGGTCCTCTGAATAGCGACTAATAAAAATAGTCTCTCCTAGAAATGACCTTAATTTTAGAACAATTTCTTTAATAAGTTTATTTCCTCGCTCAAATCCCAACGAATAATTAATATTTTTAAATCCATCCACATCAAGCATTATTAATGCAAATTTAGTATTTGTATTTTTAGCATGAAGACATTGAATGCTTAGTTTCCTATTAAAGTATGTTCTATTTGGTAAATTAGTTAATTCATCATGGGTAGAAATATAAGCCATTTTTTTCTCCATTTCTACTCTTCGTGTTATATCCATAAAGTCAATAACTATTCCCTTAATTGATGGTTCATGTAGTAAATTTTTCATATTTACTTCAATATATGTTTTCTTTCCAGTCTTAGTTTTATATATTATATCTCCTTTAACTTTTTTACTTGAATCCTCTAAAACTATCTCAATCATCTTGGATAACTTTCTTGTTTCTATTTCATCATAATAGTCGTATATTTTTTTACCGATTCTTTCTTTTGGTTTAAAATTAAAAACTTTTTCAACTGCCTCACTTATATATAATATTGTACCATCAGAATCAATAATCTCAAAAACATTACTAGATTCTTGTATTAATACTTGAAATTTTCTTTGAATTATATCAATTTCTTTCTGTTTTTGTTCAATTAACTTTTCCATTTCTTTTTTTTCTGTAATATCTTGAGTAGTACCATGTATATATATTGGCTTCCTATTCTCATCAAATGTAAATTCCATTAATTCATATATATTGCGTATTGAACCATCTGATCTAATTATACGAAATTCCATATCATAAATTTGTGACATAGGAGGATTTGATAAAACATTTTGTATTACTCCTAAATCATCTGGATGAACAAATTTTAAAAATCCTTCATATGAATCATCATATTGCCCTTTATTTATACCAAAAATTCGATATGTTTCATCAGACCAATAATTTTTTCTGTTAATTATATCCATTTCCCAACTACCAATATGGGCTAACTTTTGTGCTTTAGCAAGATTTTTGTTAGCCTGATTTAATTCTTTACATTTTTCATCACAAATAAAAGCCATACTTTTCACTCCTCTGCAAAAAACCCAGTTGTATTATCACATTAAATGATTTACATAATTATTAAATCTACTATAATCTACCATATTGAATTTAATTCGTCAATTAATTAATTTATTATCATATTCTTTAATTTCAAAGACTGTTTTATCAAAATCTTTAAAATATTATACCATATATATGGATATATAAAAACAATCCCCATAAATAATGTAACCATAAATGAGGATTGTTCATCTTCTGTTATTACTATTTCAATTATCTGCTTCCTTTATCAAAAGGAACTCCTTCTGCTTTTGGTGCTTGAGAATTTTGGGATGAAAATGTTAATACTATTAGAGTTGCAATATATGGAATCATTTTGTATACTTCATTTGATATTGGAAGCCCCTTTAAAAAAGGTATACCTGAATACGCTGATGCAAAAGTCTTCATAATACCAAAAAAGAAAGCTGCATAAAAAATTCTCTTTGTTCTCCATTGACCAAAAATTAAAACTGCTAATGCTAAAAATCCATATCCTGCAACAGTTGCATTAAAATTTGTAGATGTGGGGATTACAAAAGCAAGTCCTCCAATTCCTGCTAAAAACCCAGAAATAAATACACCAGCATAACGAATTCGATAAACATTAATACCAACAGAATCTGCTGCTTGAGGATGTTCGCCACAAGCACGAAGTCTTAACCCAAATCGAGTATGATTAATCACTATCCATGATAAAATCGCAATACCTATACCAAGGTATGTAGTTATATAACTATTACGAAAAAGAATTGAGCCTATGACTGGAATATCCCCTAAAATAGGAACTTTGCTTATATAAAATGTATCTTTAAATTGTACTTGTTGAACACCTTGAACCATCCTAGCAACAAATATAGCAAAAGCAGGAGCAAATAAATTCAATGCAGTACCGCTTATAACTTGATCTGCCTTTAATCTGATAGAAGCAAAAGCGTGTAAAATTGAAAATAATCCTCCCATTAATCCGGCTACTAAAACTGCTAAAATCAAAAGTAGCTGTCCACTCATAGAACTTTGAAAAATATTTATGAAAGAAATACTGATAAACGCTCCCATAACCATTATGCCTTCCAATGCAATATTTACTATTCCACTACGCTCTGAAAACATCCCTCCTAAGGCTACAATTAAAAGAGGAATTGCAAAATACATTGTTTGCTGTGCAACAAAATATAATGTTTCCATAATCAGCTTTCCTCCTTAATGATTTCTTCACTTTTTTCTGTTGAAACGCCATTTGAAGAATCGTTAGTTTTATTATCTTGCATATTTTCGCTAAATTTTACCTTTATAATTTTATTAATTAAATTCTTAAACAACAATGCAAATGCTCCACAATATATAATCGCTGCAATAATCATATCGATTACTTCAGGAACAAAAGAATAAAGCTGAATATTGAATCCTCCAACTGTAATATGCGCAATAAATAATCCAGCAAATAATATTCCAATTGGGTGAGACATACCAAGTAGTGCAACAGGAATTCCATTAAAACCTTCTGGTGCTAATATATCAAGTACCTGTAGATACTTCCCTGATCCTGAAAGGTACAACAACCCACCTCCAAGACCTGATAATCCACCTGCAATTACCATTGATAATATTATACTTTTCTTTTCATTAATTCCTGCATATTTACTTGCATCTTTATTTTGACCGCAAGCCTTTAATTCATAACCAAAAGTTGTTTTGTTCAATATAATATAAACAATTATTACCATTAATATTGCTATTATAATCCCTATATTTAAACTGCTTGCATTAAACAACTTATCAAGTCCAGCTTTCGGAATGATTGCGCTCGCTGCAACGGGTTTTGTTTGATTTTTAAGTGAGTCATATACTGTCTTTACTATAGCCATGTTTACAAGATACATGCCTATATAATTCATCATAATTGATGTAATAACTTCATTTACGTTAAAAAAAGCTTTTAAAAGTCCTGGACCGGCTCCCCATATTGCTCCAGCAATCATAGCGCCAATAAGAGCTATAAGCCAATGAATACCTGGTGGTAAAAATGTCCATTTAATTCCTATGAAAATTGCAGCAAATGCTCCACAAGTAAACTGTCCAGATGCTCCTATGTTAAATAGACCAGTTTTAAAAGCAAACCCGACAGAAAGACCAGTTAAGATTATTGGTGTTGCATAATATAGTTCTTGCGCTATCCCTTTTGTACCATCTACAATTCCACCAACTAAAATTGTAAGAAATGCTGGCATTGCCTGCTCGCTATTGCTTATAAAAAGGATTATTAATCCAAAAAGGAGTCCTGCTATAATCGCCATTAGAGAAGCAAAAAAACTTGTCAGTCCCTTTATTTCTAATAAATTATGCCTCTTTTTCATAATTTACACTCCTTTTTGAGCCTACCATATAAAGACCTAGTTCTTTTACAGTAATTTCTTTAGGGTTTAAATCTGCTACAATTTGCCCTTCGTAAATAACTAGTATACGGTCGCTAATGTTCATTACTTCGTCTAGTTCCAATGACATAATAAGAATTGCTTTTCCTTTATCTCTTTGTTCAATTAATTGTTTATGAATATATTCGGTAGCTCCGACATCAAGTCCTCTTGTTGGTTGAACCGCTATAACTATATCTGGATTTCGATCAAGTTCTCGGGCAACAATTAATTTTTGTTGATTTCCACCTGACATATTTCTAACTATAGAATCTACTTCTCGTGGACTACGTATGTCATATTGTTTTATTAATTTTTTAGCATAATCTTCTACTGAGTCAAATTTTATAAATCCGTGATTTTGAAATCTACCTTCATAATAAGTTTGTAGCACAGCATTTTGTTGGAGATTAAAATCAAGAACTAGTCCATGTTTATGCCTATCTTCTGGTATATGAGCCATTCCACTAATACATTTATTCCTTATAGATTCTTTAGTAATATTTTTGCCCTTTAGTATTACATTTCCTTCGTTTATTGGTATAAGTCCGGTAATCCCATAAACTAGTTCAGATTGCCCATTACCATCAATGCCTGCTATACATACAATTTCACCCTTTTTTACTTCAAAAGACACATTATTAACAACATTCTTTGAAGAATTTTTAGCTTTAATAGTAAGATTTCTAACATCTAGAACAGAATCTCCCATTAATATGTCATCTTTTTCTATATTAAAATTAATTTTACGCCCCACCATCATTTCTGACATTTCTTCTTTGGAAGTTGAGCTTACATCTACTGTTCCAATATATTTTCCTTTTCTTAATATTGTACATCTGTCAGCTACTGCCTTTATTTCATTTAGTTTATGAGAAATAAAAATAATTGATTTTCCTTCACTTACTAACTCTTTCATTATCTTCATTAATTCTTCTATTTCTTGAGGTGTAAGCACAGCTGTTGGTTCATCAAATATTAAAATATCATTATCACAATATAACATTTTAAGAATTTCAACTCTTTGTTGCATTCCAACTGTAATATCAGAAATATAAGCATCTGGATTTATTTTTAATTTGTACCGGTCACTAAGTGCCATTACCTTTTTTCTTGCATCATCTTTTTTTAAAAAGCCTGCTTTCACAGTTTCTCTGCCTAATACAATACTTTCAAGTACTGTAAAATTATGAACTAATTTAAAATGTTGATGAACCATACCAATATTTAAATTGTTTGCATCATTAGGGTTATTTATATCAACAGTGTTTCCGTTTATTATAATCTCCCCATTTTCAGCTTGATATAAACCAAATAAAATACTCATTAATGTAGATTTTCCAGCGCCGTTTTCTCCTAAAAGCGCATGAACCTCACCCTTTTTAACTTTAAAAGTAACATCGTCAAGGGCTTTAAAATTTCCGAATAACTTGGTAATATGATTCATTTCTATTACATACTCCATATCGGCACCACCTAATATATTTATTTATGAATAAGGTTGCCCCTAAGGCTTTGGCCTTAAGAAGCAACCTTAATTCTAATGCTTTTATCTATATTATTGAATTACTTCTACTGTAACTTGTTCAGTAGGAATATTTGCTGCAGTTACTTCTTCAGCAGGAATATCTTCTGCTTCTGCAATTGCAGCTACATCAGTATCGTTTAATATCTCTATTTCCTTTGCTACTACTTTTTCATATATAGAATCATAATCATCTTGAGCAAATTTTTCAAATCTAGATGTATTCATTGGCAATTGAACACCTTCAACAGTTGCATCTAATGTAACAGATGTTCCACCTGGGAATGAATCAGCATAATAGTCTGCTAAAGCATCATATACAGATTTTGATAGATTTTTCATAGAAGATGTTATAACTGTATCAGATTCTTCCGATTGATCAACATCAACACCTATTACATTTGTACCAGCTGTTTCAGCAGCCTTCATAACAGAATTTCCTACAGCTCCACCGCAAGCAAATATAACTTCTGTCCCTTCATTGTACCAAGAAGAAGCTTTTGCCTGATTTTCAGGAGATGCATCAAAGTTACCAACATATGTATATTTAACTTGAATATCGTCTGTTAATCCAAGTTCCTTTGCAGCATAATCAGCACCTTGTACAAATCCATAACCAAAACGTACAACAGCTGGAACTGCCATTCCACCCATAAATCCTAACTTAGTGTAACCTTCTTTAACAATACTATATCCCGCAAGGAAACCAGCTTCTTCTTCTGCATAGAAGATAGAATAAGTATTAGGAGCAATATCAATATTATAATCTCCACTGTGAGGTGCACCATCTAATATAACAAACTTTACATCAGGATATTGTGTCTGTACTGTATGAATTGGAACTTCAAATAAAAAACCTGGACAAACTACAACTTTAGCCCCTGCCTTAACTGCTAAATCAATTGAGTTAATATAAGCAGAGTCTGATTTTTCAGTAGGTTTATAGTATTTATAAGTTATATTAAATTCCTTTGCATATGCTTCAACACCTTCCCATGCACCTTGATTGAAAGATTTATCATCAATTGTTCCAACGTCAGTAATTAATGCAAGTTCAAACCCTTCAGTATCAGTTTCAGTCTCAACTTCTTCCTCTGTTCCCTCTGTTTCAGGTGCATCAGTTTCTTCAGTTGTATCTGTTTCCGTATTACTAGGGGTTTCAGTTGTACATGCACTTAAAGATAGTACTAAAGATGCTATTAATATTATGCTTAGTAATTTTTTAAAATGTTTCATCATTTTCCTCCCTTTATACTATGATAATGTTTTCCTGTGGAAATTTTTTAAACCTAATATTAACCTTTTTATCCCCCCCTCTCTTTATTGTATTAAGTTTTATTTCGCTGATTTTACTAATTCAACAGCTGAACTAGAACCTATCCTTGAGCAGCCTTCACTAATAAAGCTTTCAATATCTTCTAAACTTCTTATTCCTCCTGCTGCTTTGATTTTTATATTTGAGCCTAAATGCTTTTTAAACAACCTAATATCCTCTAAAGTAGCTCCTTTACTTCCAAATCCTGTAGACGTTTTTATAAAATCAGCACCAGAGTTTGTCACTATTTTGCACATAGAAATCTTCTCTTCTTCAGTTAAATAACATGTTTCAATTATTACTTTTAAAATTTTCTTACCAATTGTTCTTTTTATTAGTGATATTTCATTTTCTACCTTATCATAATTACCATTTTTAACATCAGTTATATTAATAACCATATCAAATTCATTAGCACCTTCTGATAATGCAACCCTACACTCTTCTACTTTAGCTTCTGTAGTACTGTATCCAAGCGGAAAACCTATTACAGTACAAATATTTACTTTAGCCCCATAACAATCATAAATTCTTTTTACATAAGATGGCGGTATACATACAGAAGCTGTTTTATATTTAATTGATTCTTCACATAATACTCTTATATTTTGCAAAGTAGTGATGGCTTTTAATTGTGTATGATCAACATAATGTAACACTTCAAATTTATCCATTTTAAAACTCCTAAAAAGATTTCTTTAATTATAATATGATACCATTTTTTAACAAAATAATCAATACTTTTGTGATATCTTTATGCAAATAAAAATAGGACAGAAATACATTTACACTGTCCTATTTCATCTTTAATCTAATTCTATTGCTCCAGTATTTAATGCATAATAACGCCCTTTTTGTTTCATTAACTCTTCATGGTCACCACGTTCTATAATTTCGCCTTGTTCTAATACTATTATAGCTTTAGCATCACGAACTGTAGACAATCTATGAGCGATAACAAAGGTTGTTCTACCTTCCATTAGTTTATCCATTCCTTCTGCAATAAGTTTCTCTGTTCTTGTATCTACAGATGATGTTGCCTCATCGAGAATGAGTATGGCTGGGTCTGCTACTGCTGCTCTAGCGATAGAAAGCAACTGACGTTCTCCTTGTGATAAATTTTGTCCATCAGTTGTAAGAATCGTATCATAACCTTGTGGTAGATGTTTAATAAAATAATGTGCATTAGCAAGTTTCGCCGCTTCCTTTACTTCTTCATCGGTAGCGTTAAGTCTACCATATCTAATATTATCTGCAATTGTACCTTCGAATAAATGAACATCCTGAAGTACAATGCTCATAGTACTTCTTAAATCATGTTTTTTTATACGTTTTATATCTATTCCATCATAAAGAATAGTACCATCATTTATTTCATAAAACCTATTTATTAAATTAGTAATAGTAGTTTTTCCTGCACCAGTGGACCCTACAAATGCTATTTTTTGACCAGGTTTTGCATAAAGGTTGACATTTTTAAGTATCTTCTTACCTGGTATATAACCAAAATCTACATCTTCAAATTTGATAAAACCCTTAAGAGGTATTTCTTCATGTTCACCATCTTCATTAGGAACATTCCAACAAAGGTTCTTCTTTCCTTCGCAATCTTCAACGAGCTCAACGTCACCTCTGTCTATTTCTCCTTTCTCATCAAGTACATTAAATATTCTTTCTGCACCTGCTAAGGCTGCAAACAATGTATTAAGCTGATTTGATACCATAGTAATAGGTCTTGAAATGCTCCTCGTATATTGTAAGAATGATCCTATATTACCTACACTCATTCTATTCTTCATAACTAAGAAAGCGCCGAACATAGAAACAAGTGCGTATAAAACAAATGATAAATTACCCATAATAGGCATGAGCATAACTCCATAAGTAGATGCTTGTGTACTAGCCTTGCGAAGTTCTTCATTTTTCTTGTTAAAACTATTAATCGTTCGTTCTTCGTAGTTAAATACCTTAACGACTTTTTGACCTGACATCATTTCTTCAACATAACTATTCATATCAGCTAATGTAGATTGTTGATTACGAAAGTTTACAGAAGATTTTTTCCCAACGTTTTTTATTACAATAAACATTATTATAAGCATTGCTATAACTACCAAAGTAAGTATTGGACTTAAAAATAACATCATAGCGAAAGTTCCAACTACTGTTACAATAGATATTGTAACTTGAGATACACTTTGCTCTAAGGATTGGTTAAGCATATCTACATCATTTGTAAATGTTGACATCAAGTCACCATGTGAATGACTGTCAAAGTAAGAAATAGATAACTTTTCCATATGCGAAAACAAATCTTCACGAATTTTATGAACAGTATTCTGTGCTAGTCTAGCCATAAATAAATTTCCTAAATATTGACCTACAGCTATAAATATTACAAATACACCCATAATAGTAAGATACTTAATAAACTGTCCTGTATCGTAATCTCCCACTAATGTATCAATTATAGGACTCAACATACCATTAGCCGCAATTTGTGCAATCGAACCAACTATAGTAAAGAAAATTCCACCAAAAAATAAAACCTTATTAAATTTAAAATAGCTAAATAGCCTCATCAACGTTTTTCGGGGATTATTAGGGCGTAGTTGACGATGTTTATTTTGATTTTTCATTATCCAACCACCCCTTTCTGTTGTGATTCATATATTTCTTTGTAAATTGGCGATTTATCCATTAATGTTTCATGATTTCCAAAGGACTCTATCTGTCCCTCATGCATAACAATAATTCTATCAGCATTTTGGATTGATGATATCCTTTGAGCAATAATAATTGTTGTAATATGTCCTAGTTCTTCTTTAAATGATTTTTGTATCTTTGCATCAGTAGTCATATCTACAGCACTTGTTGAGTCGTCTAATATTATAATCTTAGGAGATTTCATTAATGACCTTGCAATGCTAAGTCTTTGTTTTTGCCCTCCTGAAAAATTATCACCGTTTTGTTCAACTTTATGCTCTAATTTATCTTCATATTTTGAAACAAACTCCCAAGCCTGAGCTTGCTTAAGTGCATTAATAATTTGTTCATCTGTAGCCTTGTCTTTACCCCATTGCATATTATCACGTATTGTACCTGAAAATAATGTATTCTGTTGTAATACAAATGCTACCTGATCACGTAATATCTGTATATCATATTCCCTAACATCTACATTTCCAACAGTTATAAAACCTTCTGTTACATCATAAAGTCTTGGTATTAATTGTACCAATGTTGATTTTGATGAGCCTGTTGAGCCAATAATTCCTATAACTTCACCTGATTTTATACTTATGTTTATATCCTTTAATGTTTTCTCTGAACTTCCAGGATAACAGAAACCAACATGATTAAAACTAATAGATCCATCATTTATTTCTTTTATAGGATTCTTAATTTCCTTAATTTCTGATTCCTTATTCATTACTTCTATAATTCTGTTAACAGATGCTGATCCTCGTAGTAATTGCATAAAAAACATAGAAACCATAATAAGTGCCATTAATACTTGAGTTATATATGTTATAAAAGATATAAGTTCACCGCCACCCATGTTACCTACTAAAATTTGCTGTCCACCAAACCATAATACTGCAATTATCGTAGAATATACTATAATATTTAATATAGGCATTAAGAATATAACTAGGGAAATTGCTTTAAGTGCGGTATCCTTCAATAAATCATTTCTTTCCTTAAATCTTTTCTCTTCATAATTTTGTCTATTAAAAGACTTTACAACTCTTATACCTGTTAAGTTCTCTTGAATAATAGCATTTACCCTATCCACACGAGTTTGTAGTTTTATGAATATAGGTCTTGCTTTATATAAAATAATAGTTATAAAAATTGCAGTAAGCGGTATCGCAACCATAAATACCTTTGCTAGTGATGCATTTATGTTAAATGCCATAATAAGAGCAAATATCATCAAAAATGGTGCTCTTACGGCCATTCGAAGACTCATCATTGTTACTTGCCCAATTGTATTACAATCATTTGTAAGCCTTGTTATAAGTGATGAAACAGTGAACTCATCAAGATTTGCAAAGGAAAAGCCTTGAACCTTTTTAAACGTTGCCTTTCGAATTTCTGAAGCAAATCCAAAGCCTGCTCTTGCTCCACAATGAGCACTTATAATACCAAAAGTCATAGCTAGCAAAGCTGAAGCTACCATAATAAGTCCTATTTTCACTATATATTCAATATCCTGATTTACTATACCAATATCCACTATAAGGGACATTAGATAAGGGATAATTATATCTGCTAAAACTTCTAATATCATAAGTATTGGACTAAGAATTGCATAAATTCTATACTTTTTCATATACGTTAACAATTTCCTCAAAATACCCCCTCCTTCTTTTATGATTTAATATTGAATAATGTTATAATGTTAAAGTAATATTATTATATTGTCAACAACCTTTATTAGTTTTTATTAAGTTTTCCACAACTTATTATAAGAATATTAACCAAGTTTATCCATTTAAAATAAAAACTCCCCCTACATTCACTGTACGGAGGAAGTATTTATAATTTCGCCTTTTCTAAGTTTTACTCTCATATTATTGATTACCTGATCCATTTTTTCTAACTCTTTTAATATATCTTTTTCTTCAATTCCAGTTTCTATTACTTTATAAATTCCACCATTTTTAATAACAATCCTTTTATCTGCCATAAGAGCTAAACTAGGATCATGTGTTGCCATCAATACAATTTTTTCTTCATTAACAAGAAGATTTAATGCTCTCTTTCTATCTATTCCTGCATTTTCAATTTCATCTATAAGTACTATAGGAGATTTACTTAAAATTGCTGTATCTGCAATCATTAATGCTCTTGACTGTCCACCGCTTAAACCTGTTATAGGAGTGTCTAAATTAAATTTTTCACCAGCTAATTCATTTGCAGCTTCTATTATTTTTATTATGACTTTTTGCTCATCTTCGACCATTCTGCTTCTTGCGTGCAATTCTAAAAACTCTTTTACTGTTAAGTCCATAACAAAATTCATATTTTGAGATAGTTGTGCCACCAATTTGTTACTTGTTGAATACCTAATACTATGATCAGGTAACTTTCCATTAATCATAATTACTCTTTCAGTAGGAGTATCATTATTTGCCGCCCATTCAATATCCGCCAGCAATCTACTCTTACCTGAACCTGTTGGTCCAACTATGGAAACTATCTCGCCTTTATTAATAGTTAAGGTGTCAAAATTTTCTTTATTGCCAAACTTATCTTTACCAGCCAATATAGTTATTGAATCTACCTTATCTTTATCTAATCCTAGAAACTCAATCATTTGATTAATATAAGCTTCTAAATCTGACAAAATCTTTGGTATATCCATTGCCCATTCATCTATTTCTTCTTGAGTATAATGATTTATAAATTCTTGAAATGTATACTCTTCATAACCTTTTACATCTAATTTATTATTTTCAAAGAAAGATAATATAAAAGGATACATGTTTTCTAATTCTTTAATTTTTTTTGTTTTTAGTTCTTTTAAATTAATCATCAATATCTCCTATCTTCATCTTTCTTACATTTCCCATTTGATATTCTTCTCCAATTCTTGTTTCACCTAAACAATATGAACATAAAGCAGAAGGCATTGAAAATTTTAATTGTTTTCCTTTAACTGTTTCAATATTCAACTCATTGTCGTAAATAAGAGTGCTAAGTTCAAAGGCTCCTTGCCCCGTTAACCCATTAACAGACATAATAACAGCTTGAGGATTTACAGAATTAACCCTTGAAGCAAATACCTCTCGTTCTGCTTGAGATACAATGTCCCCCTTTGTAACAACAATAATATCAGCAGTTTTTAACATAGGCCCTATTTTTTTAGGAGTATTTATACCACTTAAATTATCTATTACACAGATTGCTTTAATACCCTTAATATAAGGAGAACATCTATTACACAAGCCTGCACTTTCTGTTATTAAAATATCTAAATTCTCCTTTTTCCCCCAAACTACTACTTCTTCTATATTACTTACAAAATAATGGTCTGGACATAAGGAACCAGACAATCCCTTTTTAACAGGTATATCAGCCTTTTTATATAATATATCATCATCTGTGTAAAGACAGTCAAATTTAACTACTCCTACTTTTAACTTTCTTTTTTTAATTGCTTCTATTGTTTTTAATATTACAGAAGTTTTTCCTGAAGAAGGAGGTCCCGAAATAGTTATTAAATTCATTGTTTATCATCTCCTTTAACAGAATTATTAAATATATCCTCACATTTCTTTATTAAATTAGAAATATCATTTTCTTTAATATAATCCCAACCAAGCCACATATATTTATTGTCTTTTGTCACCATATTATTAACTTCAGGATTTACACTAGGAAATTTTCCATTATGTTCCAATATTTCACCTACATCTTTTGATGCAAAGAAATCTACAATTGATTTTAATTTTTCTCTTTTATCCTTTTTGCTCAACATAAATATTGGACTTATAATAGCACCATCTTCAGGCCAAACAGCTACCATTGGACTACCTTCTTTCGCCATCCACGTAAAGAAATAAGGCATTATTGTAATTGCTGGTTTTTCATATTTTTTCATATGTGATTTGACCATTTCTGATGGATGCATACTTTTTTGCAAGCTACGACCTAACCTCTTAATGCCCTCATCTCCATAACTTTTATAAATATTTAGTAAAATTGCATTAAAAAGATCAAAATCACCTATAGGTAAACTTACGCTATTTTCAAATTCATCCTTTAATATATCTTGCCAACCTCTAGGTATTTCTCTTTTTCCTAAGACTTCTTTATTCACTAGAAATACTGCCGGTACAACTCCTATTATCGAATATTGTTTATTTGGATCCTTCAGTTCAATGTAATCATTATGAAAATCTTCATTATACTGTTCAATATCAGTTATATCTTCAAAAATATTTTCTGCTTTATATTTACCAAATAGCTCTTTATCAAAAAATAAATCAAATCCAGCTGAAATAAATAAATCAGGTAATTTATCCCTTGATTGTTCCTTTAATGATTCCACTAACCAATCAATTCCCATAGAGGCAGCTTTTAATTCATATTCCAGTTTGAAATCGAAATTCTGACTAGAAATCCAATTCTCAAAAGATTCAGTTAATGGAACTCTAACTGGGCAAGGTAATACTCCTGCTATTTTAACTATTTCATTATCCGATGATAATTTATTCAAGTTATTTTCATTATTTTCAATTTTATCAACAAGTTGAGTTGCAAAATTGTCTATACTAATTTTCTTTAATTTAAGGGCATCTTCCAACGTTATAGATTTTCCAAAAACTCTTCTCATTTTTTCATCTTTTAAGTTGTCAAACCCTAGAGATACTAACAACTCAATAGCTTCGCTATATTTTTCTGTTATATTATATATTGTATCTTTTATATCAAAATATTTGTTATTCATTTATCTTCGCTCCTTTTACTTATGCTTTTGTTACTAAACCTCTACCTTAATGATTCTTTTAATTTATTTTATCAAATACAATCACTAAATTAAGTAACATATGTTACAAAATAAATCTATCAGATAAATTATCTGATAGATTTATTATTTGTAGAAAATATAATAATACTATATATTAATTATGTATGTTGAATTTTCTTTTTATCTTTATTGTCTTTTATTGCTTTAAAATCTATTTCCATAATGAAAATGCTGGTAATCATTAATATAGCACCTAGATATGATTTTTTAGTTAAAATTTCCTTGGCAATTACAAATGCAACAAAACCAGAAAAAACAGTTTCTAATGAAAAAATCACACCTACATGAGAAGCGCTAGTATATTGCTGTGCAATAGCTTGTATAATAAATGCTAACCCTGTACAAAAAATAGATAAAAATAGTACAGATACCCAAATCTTAGGTTCTGTCGGCAAATGTGGCGACTCAAATATAAAAGATAAAACTAAATTAAATAAACCTGTTACACCTAATTGAAAGACACTAAGTTGAAAAGGATTTACTTCTTCATGCAACACTGCCCTTTCAGTCAATAATAAATCAACTGCATATGCAAATCCGCCCATTATGCATAGAAGATCGCCCTTCAAATTCTCATAATTAATAGAAAATCCATCCGTTAAAGTAAGCAACCCAATTCCAACAAAACACATTATGGCTGCTAGTGTTACCTTCTTCTCAGGAGCCTTTTTATATATTATACATGATAATATAGGTGTAATGATTACTGATAATCCACACAAAAATCCTGAATTAGATAAAGTTGTATATTCAACACCAAATGTAGCTCCTGCATATACGAAAACCAGTACAATTCCTAGTAGAAAACTATATTTCAATGTAACTTTAGATACAAATTTAAATTTAGGAAAAGCTAAAATTATTGCAATTGCAAATGCTATTAGAAATCTATATGTATTCAAAGTAAATGGCCCCATATTTTCTAAACTAACATCAATTAGATAATATGAAATGCCCCAACCGAAAGTTACAAACAATAACATTATATCTGCTTTTAATTGCTTTGACATAATTATTTACCTCCCTAAGTAAGTAAAAAAACATGTATATCAAACTTTATCATATGATAACATTATAGTTGATTTAAAGAAAAATTGATAGAAAAATTTCTATCAATTTTTTAATCTTTTAAGTTCTTCTACTATTTCATTATATTCCTCATTTAAAATTTCTAAGTCATTTTGTTTAGCCGGCATTGACAATTTTCCTATAACTTCCGAAAGTCGATTCTCTAAAAGTATAATTTTTGTAGCTCGGTCCTCTTTATTTCTATTTAAATTGTTCTTTCTAGACAAATACTCTTTATAAGTACCCATAAATATTTTTATTTTTTTGTCTTCTATTGTCATTATTTGATTAGCTACAGCTTCTACAAATTTTCTATCATGAGAAACAAATAGTAATGTCCTATCATATTCTTTTAGGGTTTCCTCTATAACTTCTAAAGCATTAATATCAATATAATTTGTTGGTTCATCTAATATAAGCAAATTAATATCTTGTAATAATATCTTCGCAAAAGAAACCTTTACTCGTTCTCCTCCACTTAAAACATCAATCTTTTTATATATTGTTTCACCTTTAAATAATAACCTAGCAAGCAATAGTCTAGCAAAACTTTCAGGATAAATGCTGCTTTCCATTACATTTTCAATGATGCTTAAGTTATTCTTCAATATATTCATGTCCTGACTAAAGTACCCTATCTTTGCACCTTTAGCTACTTTAATATTATTTTCATTATTTAATATCATATTAATTAAAGTGGTTTTTCCACAACCATTAGGACCAATTAATGCAATCTTTGCATTATTATATATATTAAATTCAGCATTTTTAAAAATAATTTTTTCTTCAAATTTCTTGTTAATATTTTTACCTTCTATTATAATTTTGCTATGAAGTTTGTTGGAATCCATAATATCCAACTTTATTCCAGATTGCCCTATGGGTTTTTCTTTAGTTTCAAGATTTTCTATTCTTTTTTTTACATTTTTTACTGCCCTATCAAGATTAGCTTTTGCCTTTTGACCTCCCATTTTATGAAGTCTTGCTTCTGAGTTTCCCATCCTTTTCGGAGCTCTTTTGATACTTTTAGATTTCTGTTTTTTTTCTTTAATAACTTCTTCAAGTCGCTTTTTCTCTTTTATATATTCTTCATATTCAAATCGAACTCTTTCTTTTTCTTGATTTTTTTGATTTCTATAAAAACTATAATTTCCATTATAAATTTCTATTTTACCATTTTCAATTTCTATAATTTTGTTGCACAACTTATCTAAAAAATTTCGGTCATGAGAAATTAAAATCAAACCACCATTATAATCACTTAATTTTTCCTCTAAAAGCTCAATGCCTTCTATATCCAAATTACTGGTAGGTTCATCTGCAAATATTATAGCACTTTTATTATCTAAAGCCCCTGCAAGTTTAAATCTTGTTTTTTCTCCACCGCTCATTTTATCATTCCAATTTGATTCAATACCAAATTTTGATGCAATTTCTGCACTTATAATATTATTGTCTGGTGATTCTAACTGTGAAATATAACCATGCTTTCCATATGATTTTACCCAGCCTTCATCTGACTCTAGCCTTTTACTTAATATGTTAATTAAAGTAGTTTTTCCAGCTCCATTTATTCCAACTATTCCTATTCTGTCCTCTGAGTAAATTCTCAATTTTTCAATATCTAATATTAACCTATCTCCAAAATACTTCTTAATTTTATTACATTCAATTAATAACATAAAAAATCCTCCCTTATTTTAGGAGGATAGTATAACTTTATAATAACTTTAAAACATAATAAATTTAACTAGCAATTAAAAAATTGCATATTAACAATTAAAAATCCTTTAAAATTAAAATAAATAAATAAGCAAGCTATCAATAGCAAAAATACTATCCACCCATAAATATAAATAAAATGTACAATAATAAAACCTCTGTAATATAGTTCTATAAGGTTTTTTTGTTTTATTTTATCAATTTAATAAATGGATTACTTCATATCTACAGATACCTTGCCCTTTCTTTTCTTATTATTTTCACTGTAATTATACACATTACCTTTTTAGATGTCAACACAAACAAAAACTTTTATAATATATTGACAATAATTTAACATTATGTTATTATCTATGTATCTGAGTTAAGAGAATTTCTTTTAACAAAGTAAGAATTTATTATTGTTTCTAACACTGAAATTACTTTGAGGTGAAAGTCTGCAATCCAAAACGTTAAGGGATAGTTGCGTCTTTCACAGACGCTTTTTTATTATTACACAAGAGGTGGATTATGAAAACAAGAGTAGCACTAATTGGAATCATCGTTGAAAACATAGAGTCTGTTGAGAAACTTAATATCCTTCTACATGAATATGGTAATTATATAATTGGTAGAATGGGTATTCCATATCGTGAAAAAAAAATCAATATAATAAGTGTTGCTATAGATGCTCCACAAGATATCATCAGTGCATTATCCGGTAAAATCGGCAAATTAAATGGCGTAAGTGCTAAAACAGCATATTCAAATATTAATACAAATATGGAAGAAATTTTATGAATAATTTAATTGACAAACTATCAAGAAAACATAATCTATCATATGATGAATTATATTTTCTAGTAAAAAATAGTACTAAAGAATCATCAAATTATCTGTTTGAAAAAGCAAGATTAATTAGTAATCAAAGTTATGGATATGATATTTATATGCGAGGTCTTATAGAATTAACAAATCACTGCAAAAACGACTGTTATTACTGTGGAATAAGAAAAAGCAACAGAAATGCAGAAAGATACCGTCTTACAAAAGAACAAATACTTGAATGTTGCAATGCAGGATATAAACTTGGATTTCGTACTTTCGTTCTACAAGGTGGAGAAGACTTTTATTATAACGATGATATTATGGCAGATATAGTTAGTACTATTAGGACAACTTATCCAGATTGTGCAATTACTCTATCTTTAGGAGAAAAAAATTATAATAGTTACAAAATGTTACATAATGCAGGTGCTGACAGGTATCTTCTCCGCCATGAAACTGCTAATAATGATCATTATTCAAAGCTTCACCCTTCAACTCTTTCACTAAGAAACAGAAAGAAATGCCTTTATAACCTTAAAGAAATAGGTTATCAGGTAGGATGTGGCTTTATGGTAGGATCACCATTTCAAACTATAGAATGTATTGTAGAAGACTTAATCTTTATAAAAAAATTAAAGCCACACATGGTAGGCATTGGGCCTTTTATACCTAGTAAAGATACACCTTTTGCAGACAAAAAAGCCGGTACACTTCAAATGACACTAATTGTCCTGAGTATCATAAGACTTATGTTACCAGAAGTTTTACTTCCTGCCACAACTGCTCTAGGTACAATACATCCTAAAGGTAGAGAACTTGGTATTCTTGCTGGCGCTAATGTAGTAATGCCAAATCTTTCACCTAAAGATGTTAGAAAAAAGTATATGCTTTATGATAATAAAATCTGTACTAAAGATGAAGCCGCAGAATGTAGAACATGCTTGCAAAAAAGAATAGAAAATATCGGATACAAATTAGTTGTCTCAAGAGGCGACTGTAAATATATATAAAATTTATTAACTAATGAGGAAGTTTATCTGACTCAAAAGAAAGGAAAATATTATGTATAATCCAAAGTCATTAAAAGCAGAAGAGTTTATTAACCATGAAGAAGTGCAAGAATCACTAGCTTATGCAGAAAAAAATAAAAACAACATTAAGCTTATTGATGAAATCATCGAAAAAGCCAAACTTCATAAAGGACTTACTCATAGAGAGGCTTCAGTTTTACTTGCATGTCAAATACCCGAAAAAATCAATGAAGTATACAATCTTGCAGAACAAATTAAAAAGGATTTTTATGGAAATCGTATTGTAATGTTTGCTCCTTTATATCTTTCTAATTATTGCATTAACGGGTGTGTTTATTGTCCATATCATTTGAAAAATAAACATATAGTCAGAAAAAAACTTACTCAAGAAGAAATCGTTAGAGAAGTAACTGCCCTTCAAGATATGGGACATAAACGCCTTGCAATTGAATCAGGTGAGGATCCCATTATGAACCCTATGGAATATATTCTAGAATGTATTAATACAATTTACAGTATCAAACATAAAAACGGGGCGATACGCCGTGTAAATGTGAATATTGCAGCAACAACAGTAGAAAATTACAAAAAATTAAAAAATGCAGGTATAGGTACTTATATATTATTTCAAGAAACATACCATAAAAAAAGTTATGAAACACTTCACCCTACAGGTCCTAAACATGATTATGCTTATCATACTGAAGCTATGGATAGAGCAATGGAAGGCGGAATCGATGATGTAGGTCTAGGAGTATTATTTGGACTTGAACTATATAAATATGAATTCGCTGCTCTTCTCATGCATGCAGAACATCTTGAAGCCGTACATGGAGTTGGTCCCCATACAATAAGCGTTCCCCGTATTAAACATGCAGATGATATTGACCCAGATGTATTTGATAATGGCATCAGTGATGACATTTTTGCAAAATTATGTGCATGCATCCGCGTATCAGTACCTTATACTGGAATGATTATTTCTACTAGAGAAAGCGAGGAAGTTAGAAGGAAGGTTATCAGACTTGGTATTTCTCAAATAAGCGGAGCTTCCAAAACAAGTGTAGGAGGTTATTCTGAACCCGAGCCAGATGACAAAAAATCAGAGCAATTTGATGTTAGTGACCAAAGAACACTTGATGAAGTTGTAAATTGGCTTATGAAAATTGGATATATTCCTAGCTTTTGCACTGCATGCTATCGTGAAGGCAGGACAGGAGATAGATTTATGAGCCTTTGTAAGAGTGGACAAATTCATAATTGTTGTCATCCCAATGCACTTATGACATTAAAGGAATATTTAGAAGATTATGCTTCTCCAAACACAAAGGAAATTGGAGAAATTATAATACAAAACGAAATAAAAAATATTCCTAATAATAAAGTAAAAAAAATTGTTCAGGAAAATCTTATTAATATTAAAAATGGTAAAAGGGACTTTAGATTTTAGGAGAAAAATATGGGACTTAACGATACACCTTCTGCAAACCGTATACATATAGGTTTTTTGGGGAACTGTAATGTTGGAAAATCAAGTATAGTAAATGCTGTTACAGGACAGGAACTGGCTTTAGTGTCAGAAATAAAAGGTACAACTACAGACCCAGTATATAAATCCATGGAACTATTGCCTATTGGTCCAGTTATGATTATTGACACTCCTGGTTTTGATGATAAAGGAGAACTAGGAGAACTTCGTATTAAAAAAACTAAACAGGTATTGAATAAAATTGATGTTGCAGTGCTTATAGTAGATGCCACAATCGGTAAAACTGAAAGTGATTGTGAATTAATTAAACTTTTTAAAGAAAAAAATATTAATTATATTATTGTTTATAATAAATGCGATCTTATCGAAAACTTAATCTTAATAAATGATAATGAAATTCAAGTTAGTGCAAAGAAAAAAATAAAAATTGAATATCTTAAAGAAAAAATTGCATCTCTAGCGATGCAAGAAGTATCTAACGTTAGAATTGTCGCTGATTTAATTCAACCAACAGATTTTGTTGTACTTGTTATACCTATTGATGAAGCAGCACCTAAAGGAAGGTTGATTCTTCCTCAGCAACAAACTATACGTGATATACTTGAAGCAAATGCCACTACAATAGTTGTCAAAGAATGTCAATTATCTGAATTACTCTCAAACATAGGGAAAAAGCCTGTACTTGTTATTACTGATAGTCAGGTATTTGCTAAAGTTTCAAATGATACTCCAAAAGATATACCACTCACTTCCTTTTCAATTTTGATGGCAAGATATAAAGGTTTACTTGAAACGACGGTAAAAGGAGTAACTTCAATTGATAAACTTAATGATAATGACTTTGTGCTGATTTCAGAAGGATGTACACACCATAGACAATGTAATGATATTGGAACTGTAAAATTACCTGAATGGATAAAAAACTATACTGATAAACATATTAATTTTGAATTTACTTCTGGAAGGGAGTATCCAGAAAATTTATCAAAGTACAAACTTATCATACATTGTGGTGGTTGCATGCTTAACGAACGTGAAATGAAATACCGTATGAAATGTGCTCTTAAGCAGAATATTCCCATAACAAATTACGGTATTATTATTGCTCATATAAATGGAATATTAAGACGAAGTATTGAAATATTTCCAAATATTTTAGAATTATTGGAAAACAAAAAATAATTATTGTTTTAATATAAAAATCAGTGAAATACCTATCATTACAAATAAAGTGAAGAATCCCTCTTAATTATGTTTAATACGAGATTCTTCACTTTCAAATCATTTACGTAATCTAAATTATATATATATCTTTATAGTATTGTTTGCAGCGCTAACATTAATATAGCAAAAATACCTATTATACCCATCAGCGGTAATATAAACTTTAGCCACTTATTATATGTTACATCAACCATTTCTAGAGTTGCTAGGATTAATCCTGTAGGAGTTATAAACGACATCCAACCTTGACCCCAGTTATATGCTGTTACAACAACAGCTCTTGAAACTTCTACAGTATCTGCTAATGGAGCCATTATTGGCATTGATAATGTAGCCAAACCTGATGAAGATGGTATAAAGAATCCTAAAAAGCTAAATAGAATCATTTGAACCGCCGCAAAAACACCTCTATTCATGTTTTCGATGATTGACGATGTATAATTTAATAAAGTATCAGAAATCATTCCATTATCCATTACAATGTTAATTGCTCTTGCAACACCAATTATTAAAACGACACCAACTAAATCTGCAGCACCTTCTAAAAATGTATTTACTGCTTCTCTTTCAGAAAATCCTGTTAAGAATGCAATTATAAAAGCTACTGCTAAAAATAAAGCTGACATTTCTGAAAACCACCAAACACCACTAGATACACCCCAAATCATAATTGGAAAAGCAGCCAAAAATACAACTAATATTAAAATCCTTCTCCAGTTAAATTCTATGACGTTATTTGGATCATAATTTTTCAAAAATCTCTCTTCTATCTTTTCTTTATCTTCATAAATCAGTGAATTTTTTGGATTGCTTTTTATTTTCTTAGCATAGCGATAAATATATATAAGAGTTATAAACATAGCTAGCACTAAACTTATTCCTCTAAATGTAAGTCCCTCACTAAAAGAAATTCCAGCAGCATCAGATGCAATAACTACGGAGAAAGGATTTACAGTAGAAAACATTGTTCCAACCGAAGATCCCATATATATAGCTGCAATACATACTATTGCATCATAGCCACTTGCTAAAAATATCGGCATAAGTATGGGATATAATGCAATGGTTTCTTCAGCTAATCCAAAAGTTGTACCTCCTAAAGCTATTATCAAAGAAACAAATACTACTAACAAAAATTCTTTTCCTTTAGTTTTCTTAGATAATGCTGCTATACCTGCATCAAAGGTACCAGTTTTATTAATTAATCCAATAATGCCTCCTAAAATCAATACAAATACCATTATGTCTACAGTATCCATTACTCCTTCAACTGGCGAAATAATAAGGGATAATAGCCCTTGAGGTGATTGCTCGATTTTTTGATAAGTATCTGGTATTGCGATAGGTTTTTTTATGCTACCATCCAAAAACTTACTAACATTCATCCTTATATTTAAACTATCCAGTGTTTCTTGAGTAGCTGGAAGCGTATCATTTTCCCCATTTTGATTTTCGACTATGAAAATATTCTCATCTGTATCATATGATAGTCTTGAATAAAGACCTGCTGGAACTATATAAGTTAATACCCCAGCCAATATCAATATGATAAACAAAACCGTAAATGCAGATGGAAATTGAAATTTTTTCTTTTGACTATTCATAACTTGTCTCCTAACTAGTAAATAATGGTTTTTAACATATTTTTAAAACTAATACTTATTAAAATTCATTATTTCCTTATTAACTAGTTCTTATTCCCTAAATAGTATTAAATAGTTAATAACGCAATAATTTAATTTGCAACTTCACAAAAACAAAAAATCAGCATTCGACTATTCAATTTGTCGAATGCTGAAGTGAATTAAAATAATTTTATATACTTAAAACTTTCATATTAATTCAATTTAAATTTACTTATCATCTCATTTAATCTTTCAACTTGAGCTGCTAATTCCTCACTATTAGCTGCTGAGGCTTCTGCAGAAGCTGCGTTTTCTTGAACAACAGAAGACACTTGTTCCACACCTGTCTTTATTTGATTAATTGCTACTGTTTGTTCCTCTGACATTTGTGCTATTTCAGATATTAATCGGCTTGCATCATTTGTTGAACTTACTATTTCCATTAAAGAATTTCCTGTTTCATCTGCTAAAATTGTTCCTTTATTAATAGCAGTTATTGAATTCTCAATTAAATCTGTAGTTTGCTTAGCAGCCTCTGCAGATTTTCCAGCCAAATTCCTAACTTCATCTGCCACTACAGCAAATCCCTTTCCTGCTGAACCAGCACGTGCTGCTTCTACTGCAGCGTTAAGTGCTAATATATTTGTTTGAAAAGCTATATCATCAATAACTTTAATTATCTTTCCTATTTCACTTGATGAATTGCTTATTTCATTCATAGCGGTTAATAGTTCTTTCATTTTATCATTTCCATTGCTTACTTCATTTGATGCTCTTTCTGATTTATCTCCCGCTTGCATTGCTTTGCCAGCAGTATTATTAACTGCAGTAAACATTTCATTTATTTCTGCTGATAACTCTTCGATAGCACTTGCTTGTTCTGTTGCTCCTTGTGAAGTTACTGTTGACCCTGATGCTATTTGTCCAGCACTACTATTAATAGAATCAGAAGATTCTTTTATTTCACTTATTACTTGCTTTTGCATCTCACTAACATTTACTAATGCTTTTTTGAGTTTTTCAAATTCACCTGTATAATCATATTTTAAATTTAATCTTAAATCTCCAGCTGCAAATTGATTCAACACTTGTGAACTTTCATCAATATAATCAATATATTTCTTCAATCTATCTGTTAAACTACTTATTGAATCTGCTAACTTTCCTACTTCATCATTTGATGATACATTTATATCAACATCAAGATCTCCATTAGCCAGCTTATCAGCAACAATTTGAACCTCTTTAATTGGTCTTGTCATCTTAGTTATCATAACAAAGATTAGTATTAGCAGTATTAGTCCTACAATTATAAATTCACCAACTATAGTATTTGATAATTTTACTGTGGCTTCTGAAAATTCATCACTGCTCATTGATGCTACTAGTTTCCAACCTGTATCCCCTATATTATTTATTATACCTACACTTTCTATGCCATTATCCTCATATTCAATTATTTCAGTATAACTTTCATTAATAGCATTTATCAATTTATCATCTAAATCAGCTTCAGTAATATTCTTTAGAATTATATCTTCATTTTTACTATATGCAATATTGTTATCACTTGTCAAAAGTGTGAAATAACCACTATCACCAAATTTATTGTCACCAGTTATTTTCTCAAGGTCTACTATTTCAATATCAGCACATACTTCACCAACCACTTGATTGTTTACAATTACAGGAACTGATATTGCAACTGTCATATTGCCAGTGTTAGCAGCAACATAAGGCTCAGATATATGTATTAATCCATCTATTATTGTTTTATAATATACTTTTTGAGTTACATCTACATCCTCATTTACGACTGTGTGAGATGATGTTATATAACTTGAAGGATTATCCTCTACAACATAAACAGAACTAATAACATCACCAAATTCTTTTTGAGTGTCTCTTAATATTTTAAGGACTGCATCAAAGTTTTTATTGGTTTTAACACTTGTACCATTTTGAGTAGTAACCAAATAATCTTTAATTGTTGCATTAGATGCTACTACTTCCGCAACTGTTGTGTACCGTTTAAGATATGCATCTGCTTCACCACTCACTCTCATTGCTTTCTCTAGTAATAACTCTTTTTTAGTGTTATCATATTCTTTACGAACATTATTTGTTATTAAAATACCTGCTCCAGTCAACAGCACTAAACAAGCTATAAATATAACCCTTACTAGTTTGCCTCTTATTGTCGTAACTTTTTTTCCCTTAATCTTTGTAGCTTCTTTACCTTTTCTTCTAATTTTCACTATGCCTAATACCTCTCTTTTAAAAATTTTTAAAAAACTAAAAAGAAAAACCAACTAAAATAAAACCTTATAAAGGTCTTTTAGCTGGTTTAGATTTGCTATATAATATTGTTTTAAAATTATTACAATATTATCACAAATAAAGCAGTCACTAATTTAATTAAAAATTTAGGAAACATTTTCAATTTATTATAAGTGATAGTGAAAGTTTTGTCAAGTTTTGTAAAATTTTGTCTATTTTACTTACATTACTTAAGCATTGAGCTATTATTTAGAATCTGAGTGTTGTAAAGAAATAACACATCTTGTTTTTGTGAAAAGTCAATAAAGTCTCCTAATAAGTCAGTCGTAATATATCGAATATCAATCATCGTTATTTTAGAGTACCCTTCAAGTAATAAAGGTGCAATACTACTTCCAAAAGAATCGCGAAATATTATTAATTCTTTATTTGTCGTACTTTCAGAATTCTCAATTGAAATTAACGGTGTTGCTCCAGAAAGAAAAACATCATACGAATCCATTTCTCCAAACTTATCTAACATATATACATTACTGTAGGTTTTATATTGATAATCGTATACAATGGAATTTTCTATCATATCATTTGTTAAGTATACCAAGGTATCTGGTTCCACATTCAATGCAGCTTGACCATAATACGAACCGTAAAAAGGATAAAGCTCATTCTTTCTATAAATATTATTAGAAGCCCTAGCATCATTTCCCATTTTCATTAAAATTTTGTCGGCAATATCTATTATTTTATCTTGACTCCAATGAATATCTGTATGATAATAATCTTCTATATTCAAAGAATCAAACAAATCTATATAACTCATATTATTAACATTTTGACTCATAATTTCCTTCATTCTATTATAATCCATTGAAAGATATCCATTCTGAGCGGCAACAAAATAATTTTTATCAGGAATTACAGCATAAAATACATTCATGCCTTGTAGGTATTTGCTATAAATATAATTTAACTTTTCAGCAGCACTAATTATTGAATTTTCATCTAAGGGATATTCCATCTTATAGATATTTCCATCTATAAGATAAATATCATTATTATCCTTTTGATTTAATATATAATATTTACTAAATGCTTTAAATCCTCTAAATACATCGCGAAATACAAATTGGTCAAGAGTATACTTATCAAATTCTTCGAACAATTTTCCATTAAATAGTTTTTCTTTTGAATATAATGGTACTACTGCTAGTCTGCGTCGTTCATAATACGAAACTTCATCATCAGGGATTATAATATTAATCAACATAAAACCTGTGATAATCGTAATAAAACAAACAATTACTATTATATTTTTTATATTATTTTTCATACTTTTAAACTCTCTCTCTGCTAAAAACGAAAATATAAAAATGGATTGAAAGAACCATCAACTAAATACCCTGTAACAAGTAAAAGTAATAATATCTGAACTATCGGCTCAATAACATTTAAGGTTAGGTTTCCATAACTATAGCTTTTTATCTTTTTAATAATTTTTTTCATCAGAGGTACAGATCCAAATGCTGCAATAATTAAAATAAATCCATAACTTTTCAAATAATAAATGGTCTCCGCACTAGATAATGGTATATTGAGTAAACCAAACATTCCTTTAATGCTTTCTATTCCTTCTAGCATACCATTAGCATTAAATATTACGAAACTAATAGTTATAAAAAACAATAAATAAATGTGACCAACAATGGACGGTAATCTATTCAAAAGATTTATTATAAAATATTTTTCTAGAACTAATAGTATTGCAAAGTATAATCCCCAGATAATAAAATTCCATTGAGCTCCATGCCAAAAGCCTGTCAAAAACCATACAACGATAATATTACGAATCCATTTCAATTTACTTACACGATTACCTCCCATTGGAATATAAACATAGTCTCTAAACCATGTACCAAGGGATATATGCCATCTTCTCCAAAACTCTGATATACTTTTCGAAATGTATGGGTAATCAAAATTCTCAAGAAAATGAAATCCAAATATTCTACCTAAACCAATTGCCATGTCACTATAACCAGAAAAATCAAAGTATATCTGTAACATAAATGCTATGGCAGAAATCCAATAAAATAAAACTGTCCTTTCTCCTATATTAGTAAAAATGTTTACCAATTCACCTAGTGTATTTGCTAAAATAACCTTTTTTGATAACCCCAAAATAAAACGGTTAATTCCATAGGCAATGTTTGCTACAGAATGTTTACGACTTGCTATTTCAGCTTCAATAGTAGTATAACGTACTATTGGCCCTGCTATAAGTTGAGGAAAAAGCGAAACATATGTTGCAAAATTCAAAAAGTTTCTTTGGACATTAGCTTTTCCTTTATATACATCAATTGTATATGATAAAATCTGAAATGTATAAAAGCTAATCCCAATTGGCAAAACTAAATTTAACATAGCAATTTTTTCATTTAAAGCCCAGTTTATATTTTCAATAAAGAAGTCTATATACTTAAAAAAAAGCAACAAACCAATACTTACAATAATAGAGGAGATAACCGGTATTTTTGCATACCGGCTCCTCCTCATTTTATAAATCAATAACCCGTGTAAATACCCTGAAACAGATGAAAATATCATTAATATCGAATACATCGGTTCGCCATAAAAATAGAAAAACAAACTAGCCAATAACAAAATAGAATTTTTCAATTTCCAGGGAACTACAAAGTACAGTATTAAAACTACTGGTAAAAAGTAATATAAAAAACTAATACTTGAAAACAGCATAATATTACTTTAATTCAAGAAATGAATCATGTAGCGCTTTTCCTTCATCATCACTCATGATAAGAATTATAACGTCATCTATATTATCTACTATTACCTTATCTGGATCAACTCCTACACATACCCATTTTTGTGGATCAACATTTTCTTTAATATCAGATTTAATTTTTTCAATATCAGCATCTTCTTTGACACGTAACAAACATAATGAATATGCAGATGCTGACATAATAGGTTCAGAAGCAATTGCAGATTCAAACTCAATACTATCTTTTCCAAGGAAGTATCCACTCTCCTCAGATGTAATCTCAACTGTTTGTAACCCAGAATCAATATATTCTTTGAATGAATCGCTAACATTAGCATTATCATATATCTTATCTAAAATACTCTCAAGACTACCCTCAAGATTAGTATTTTCTTCGATATTTTCATCTGGATTTGTATCAGCGCTTTCTGATTGACATGCAGTTATGCTAAAAACTAGAATTAGCGCTAAAAATAATAAAAGTATTTTTTTCATTATAAATCTCCTCGTATATAATTTTGTTACACTAAGTTAGACGACACTACTTAAATATAGTTCCAAATCTACATTAACACTTTCATCTATTTTTGGTACATGATTGCAAATAAATATGACACTTACGAATTCATAAGAAAAATTATGCTTGTACAAAATATTATTTTCAGTTAAACTTACTAGTAATAATATACTAACTGAAAGGTAAAATATATGAACAACAATTTAAATTTAATTGAAGGTAATATACGTAGTACTTTAGTAAAACTAGCTTTGCCAATTATGGGAACTTCATTTATACAAATGGCATATAGTTTAACAGATATAATGTGGCTTGGCAGACTAAGTACTGAAGCCGTAGTAGCAGCTGGTACAGCAGGCTTTTTTTTGTGGTTCGGAGCAGCTTTAGTTATGATTACTCAAGTAGGAGTAGGAGTTAATGTGGCTCATTGCAATGGACGAAATGATTTAGATAGTGCTAAAAAATATATATCTAATGGTTTTCAATTAGATTTATTTATAGCTATTTTATATTCCTTATTTTTATTTGTATTTAGACAAAATATAATAAGGTTTTTTAACTTAAATGATATAGATGTTATTAAAATGGCTGTAGAATATTTATCTATTATTTCTATAGGTATAACTTTTCATTTTTTAAATCCAATTTTCTCAGTAATTTTAAACAGTACCGGAAACAGTATTACTCCATTTAAAATAAATACAATAGGACTAATTACCAATATTGTAATTGACCCACTATTTATCTTTGGACTGGGACCAATACCTCAATTAGGAGTAAATGGTGCAGCTATTGCAACAATCACATCACAATTTATAGTAACAATAATATTTATTATAATAGGTAAAGCTAATAACACCATATACTCACATACTAATTTATTAAAAAAACCTGACGCAAAAATTATGAAAAGTATAATGAAACTTGGTGTACCACCATTTCTTCAAACAGGATTACATGCAGTTATCAGCATGATAATTACTAAAATAATTGCAGGCTTTGGACCAGTAGCAGTTGCAGTACAAAGCATAGGCTCTCAAATTGAATCCATTTCTTGGATGACTTCAGAAGGATTTTCTTCAGCCATATCAGCCTTTGTAGGACAAAACTATGGTGCTAAGAAATTTAATAGAATTAAGGATGGTTATTTTCAGGGAATGCAAATCGTAGGTGGAATAGGGATGTTTGCAACATTGTTATTAATATTTGCTGCTGAATTATTAATTTCCTTGTTTGTACCTAATGACCCTATAGCAATTAAAGAAGGTATAAATTATTTAAGAATTTTAGGTCTATCTCAATTTTTCATGAGTATTGAAATTGGAACTGCTGGAGCATTTAATGGAATAGGCAAAACACTACCACCAACAATAAACGGAATTATATTAAATTTATTAAGAATTCCAATGGCAATTATTCTTAGTTCTACATTATTAGGATTATCTGGAGTATGGTGGAGTATTAGTATTTCATCTATATTAAAGGGAATAATATTGTTTAGTTGGTTTAATTTTGTACTTAAATTTCATCTTCCAAAACAAATATAACATACTCTCTCCATATTAGGAGAGAGTATGTTAATTTAATTTAAAGTAAGTAATATTATAATTAAACTATAACAGATTGACAACTCATTATAGATAATCTTTCTTTAATTGATGCTGCTTCATTTTCATTAACTAAAATATACAAATAATCACCTGAATTAACTATAGTGTTGCCTTTGGGAATTATTTCTTCTTCTCCTCTTTTAATTGAAACAATTAAACAATTAGAAGGTAGTTTCATATCCTTTATTACTTTACCATCAAACGCTGAATCTAAATAAACTGAAAATTCTAATAAAACCTTCTCTTTGCTATCATTAGCATTTTCTTTATTACTATTATCCTTCAATAAATTTTCAAGTAGAGATTCATAAATAGGAGCTGATTTAAGCAAATTTGCAGTAATATATGCAACAAGTGATATAATACTAATAGAAAGAAAATGAGAAAAAGAACCAGTCATTTCTGTAATTAATATGCTGCCAGTAATTGGCGCCCTAACTATAGCTGAAAACAAACCTGCCATTGCTAAAATCATAAAGTTATTAATATACTCAGGATTAAGATTAAACAAGTTTACAAGTCCAATACCATATAATGATCCTGTAAGTGCTCCTAAAACTAAAAGAGGAAAAAATATCCCTCCTGGTGCACCTGAGCCATAGCTTATCATTGAAAACACAAATTTAACTACTAATATTACAAACAAAACTTTAACTGTATATTTTCCTTGAATAAGTGATTCTATTAAATGATGTCCACCACCAAGTACTTCTGGCATAATAAAAACCAAAACTCCTGAAATTAAAAAAGGTATCATTATTTTATATTTCATAGGAAGCCACTTTTGCTTCTTATAAATATTTTGAGTTTTTATTAATGAAAAATTATATATTGCACCAAAAATACCAACAATAATACCAAGACCTATAATAAATAAATAATTTTCGAGTCCTAAAAGACTTATTCCAGTAAAATTAAAGACTGGTTTTAACCCGAAAAATTGCTTTGATATAAAATCTGCTGTTAATGCTGCAGACATAGTGGGAAGTAATATTAATGGGGAAAAATGTTTATGTACTTCCTCTAAAACAAACATTATTCCTGCTAAAGGTGCATTAAATGCTGCAGCTAGACCGGCAGCTGCACCACAAGTAATTAAATACTTTTCTCCAGCTTTGTTTTTTGTAGTTCTGCTAACTCCTTGTCCAACAGCAGCACCAAGTTGAATAGACGGTCCTTCTCTTCCTAAAGATAAACCTGCTCCTATAGAAATAACTCCACCTATAAATTTTCTAACAATTAAAGGAAACCAATTTATTTTTATTTTTTTCAAAAGAATTCCCTCAACCTGTGGAATTCCACTACCACTAATTAATGGATCTGATTTTACTAATCGCCCCACTATATATGATAATGATATTAAAATAATAAACCATAATAATACAAGTAACACTTTTTCAATGTTAAAATTAAGAATATTTTGTCTTAACAATTCAGCTTTATCTAATGTTATTCTATAAAATACAATTAATAGACCAGAAAGGGCTCCTACAATTGTTCCCTGAATCAATAATTTTAGCTTAATGTTTTTTTGAAAAAAATTACTGACTATATCATTATCATTTTCCATTTGTACCTCCTTTCCCCGTATTTATCCTTTGCTATATCTTAGATAAATTAGGTGTTTTTTTAGTTTCTTAAAATTTATTCCATTATAAACTAGTAACTAATCTAAAGCTCTAGTTAATAATTCACAACTTTTTCGTTTTCATATTATATTATACCTTATTTTTCATTTATTTCAATAAAATTGACAATAATATTAAAACTCATTCTTGTTAATTACCAAATTTCATATTACCTTTTGCTTTATGACAAAGCACACTCCTTTAATAAAAGCATAAGATAATGTTATAAGTTTATAGGAAATTGTAAAATGATTTTTTGATAACTGTTGATAGAATCTAATAAAAAATAGCAAAAAAAAAGAAAAACAAGTTAAAGCAAGTGAAATAATTGGATTTAAGGGCAACCTTAATACACCTACGAACATTGAAATATCAATAACTTTAAGCATTAAGAAATTATGCAATTAGTGGTTTAAGACTTCTAAGATACTGTGGACAACTTAATCTGTGTGCGATAATTGCTGTGAATTGACTAGCAATTCCTGCAATAAGCACATCAGCTTTAGTAGTAAGATGGTCACGAGATTTTCTTCCGGCTATGCACATGTTCATTTTAAAATGGTTAATGGCTCTTTCTACAACAGTACGTATTTTATACAACTCATTCCATTCATCAGAATCACGTTGTAAGCCTGGAAACATACGAAAACTCATATTTTCATAAGTGTAAGTAGTTCTACCTTTTTTGGCAGTGCTGCACGGATTGTCACAATTACAAACAAATTGACCTCTTTCCATATGAACTTTAGGGCATATCCATTTTATACGGTCGGCACGACCCTTTTCACGGCAAGGCCCACAATATTTCATAACCAAAGAGGAGTCATTTGGACATAATGGATAACCATATTCATTGTAACCAACTTTTTTAAGAGTACTTTCATTCCTTGTATTGTAAGGGATAATTGCTTTTTTAAAATTAAATTCATCTTTTAAAAAAGTATAGGTTTCAATAGTATCAAAGGCGGAATCTCCAAGAAAAGTCGATGGGTGAAAATCAGGATGAAGTTCAAAGAAGTCTTGTAAAACCGGTTTTAATGCAGAAGAATCACCGATTGATTTATCCTCGTCAGGGGAATCGGATTTCTTGTCAATTTCAATATCTTGATGCTTTTGTTTGAAGTCATCATCCAAGAAAGCAATATTACGCACAAGTCCTAAACCATTGGTGATAATAGCAAATTTGTCGGCATAACAGAAATGACCATTAATGTACATCTGTTTAGCATCAGGAGAAGATGTAGCTTGAGAAGGCATTAGACCATAAGCCATTTTGTATGGATCAACGTTAAGATTATTCTTATAGTAAGTTTTAAGCTGTCTAATGAGAGTATTCAAATACTTAGGATTGTTTTCTTTAACATATAATTCAATTCCGGAAGTATCAAGTGTAATAATTGAAGCAAGGGTAGAATCGATAGCTTGACAGATAGGTTCAGTATAGTCAACCATTTTAGAGAACATAAGCTCTAATTGAGGTATAAAGGTCTGTTTAAAACGTGTAAACATAGGGGCGTCAGGCACTTTTGTAAAACCACAGAAATCACGCAATTCGCGACATAAAGAAAGTAAATTGATAAGTAAAGCATCAGTAGGAATGGTTAATATCTTCTGCAATATTAAAGCAGATAAAAATCCTTTTAAAGGATAATCCCTTTTTCTGCCTATTGATAAGTGGAAAGCACAGTAAAATTCCACTGGTATGAAATCACATAAATTAATATGTTCTTCTAATAGTGAGAAGAATGTAGATGTGTCAGATGTTAGTAAATCTTGACATTCACTGAAATTTTCAGCAAGTGTTAGCTGAGAGTATTTAATAGACATAAGTTTCCTCCTGTTGTAGTTTTTGTTTGTTGGTACTTACATTATACCATAACAGGAGAGAAATTTATATATAAGATTAACACTAAACCCATCTAAATCAATGGGTTTGGGCATTTAACAAATGCCTATTATAAGTTTATGAAAGGAGAGAAATATATGTATAACCCTTATAATAAATATCCATGTCAATATTACAATAACCCGCCGTGGTTTAACCAAAATATGATGTATGATGCCTATAAAGCATATGAATATTACATGAATGGTCCAATGTATAATCATAAATATTCAAATCAATTTAATAATCAGTATTATACAAATGAACCAAGTTATGATTGGAGATATAATAATTGGCAATACCCAATGAACAATAATGGATTAGTTGAATTTATGGATTATGGACCAGAATCCTTTGTTATTAATATCGAGGAAGCTACTAAACAAAACAATACTTATCGAATTGCTTTATGGACAGGAGATTATCTACAACTCACCTTAATGAGCATCGATGTTGGTGATGATATAGGTTTGGAAATGCATCCTGATGTTGATCAATTCATACGCATAGAAGAAGGTCAAGGACTTGTAAGAATGGGTGATAGAGAAGATAGGTTAGATTTCGAAGAAAATGTATATGATGACTTTGCATTCATTATACCTGCAGGGAAATGGCATAATCTGATTAACACAGGCAATACACCAATTAAATTATACTCCATTTATGCACCACCTGAGCATCCACACAGTACAGTTCATAAAACCAAAGAGGAAGCGGAAGCTACTGAAAGAAATCACCGTTATTAGTTATATAGGAAAACATAAAATTCTACCATTAATTTAAGAAGGGGCTTCTCGTTGTAATAATGAAACTTCTAAACGAGATATCGATATACCCCTCTTCTTTTTATTAAAAATTTTATCAATAAAATATTTTTATTTCAACCTAATAATAGGTATATGAGGCATATTGTTTATTCTTATTGGAAAAGTACTATTCCCTAACCCCCTACTTACTACCATTTGTGTTTTATTACTAGAAAAATATAATCCTGATGAATACTTCGGAAAAATTCCTTGATCAGGAGAATAAATCCCTTTATTTATAAAAGGTACTCTAAATTGTCCTCCATGAGCGTGACCACAAAAAACTAAATCTGGTTTAATACAATTTAAATCTGAACTATAATCCCAGAGTAATTCCGGGCGGTGAGATAATAATATTTTAGGTACTTTTTTTTCAATTACAAAATCAAAATTCAAATCAGAATATTTACTTCCTTCTTTAAGTCCCATAAATAGAACGGATGTATCATTTCTCTTATAAAAATCAAATTTATTATCTATTATTGTAACACCATTTGAATTCATAATTTCACAACACTTTTCTATATCACTCCAAGATTCATGATTTCCTGTTACTGCATATGTTTTAGCTATTTTAGATATATTGAAGCAAAAATTACTTAATTTATCTTCTTCAACTTCCTTATACTTGTATATTAAATCACCAGTCATTGCAATTACATCTGGTTTCTCATTTTCAATTAAAGTAGATATAGTATTAATATTTAAAATATTATTAGGTATATGTACATCTGATATATGAGCAATAGTAAATCCAAATAATTCCTTTGGCAAATCGACTATTTTAATATCTATATGTTCTAATTCAATATTATTGTTACACATATAACTTATACCTCTCAATCGAAACTATTTAAATTCTAAATTACGCTATTTTATTTATTTACATATTCTAATATATCTCCAGGTTGACATTCTAATACTTTACATATTTCTTCTAATGTTGAAAACCTTATAGCTTTAGCTTTATTATTTTTTAATATAGATAAATTTGCAGGTGTAATATTTACTTTCTCAGCAAGTTCCATAAGACCTATTTTTCTCTTTGCCATCATTACATCTAACTGAACTACAATAGCCATAATTACCTCCTACACTGTTAAATCATTTTCATCTTTGTAATATACTGCTTGTTTAAACAAATCTTTGAGAGTTAAACAAAATAAACAAGCTATAACAAAAATTATTACAATTACAACAGTTGATATCGTAAACCAAAATAAACACTTTATTAAATAAATTATTGCTATTATAGAACTTGCTACTGCCATTTTCCGCAAACATGTAACATTTTCTAAAACAAATGGGTTACCGCCTATTAGTGTTTTAAAAACAATTTTTAACTGCCATAAAATGTATACACAAGCTAAACCTGAAGTTATCAAAACTAAAATCATAGGTACAATCATTTCACTAGTTAAGTTAAAATACTTTATTAACCATGATTTTGAAAATAATACAATTGCGCAACAAATTATTCCCACAATGAAAAGAATATCTACACAAATTTTTGTTACATAATGAACAAAACTATTTCTATACATTTAAACCCTCCCTGACTATATATCTTAATTATACCAAGTACATCTCGAATGTCAATATTAATTTATTGTTATTCAATAATTGTATGTCTAAACAGGTATGAGGAGATTTCAGAACAATAACTAAATTTTAGAAAAGATTAACAAAAAATAAATTTGGACATATTATGAATTGAAGATAGATAGTATGTAATTCAATTTTTCTATGTGCTTTCTAGAGTATACTGTTTATTCTTGATATTTATTGAAAGGGTGATAACGACTTATGGAATGTCCATTTTGTTGTTTTTTAAAAGATTATATAGGACAATATGTAAGAATTGGTGTAGTCTGCAACTGTGATACTAATGATCATATCTATATAGATGGATATATCAACAAAAGATCATTTAATGATAACACTATAAGATTGTTTGATTCTATAAGAGGCGGAAATGTAATTTTTACTGGTTGTTGTGATGATATTTTTGAGATATATATATTTGACTGCGGAGTAGCTGGTGCTACTGATACAGATAAAGTTATTAATATAGAAACTATGGTTAAACAAAGACAAAGTTTGTTTAATTCTGTACAAGGTATTTTACAAGAGGAGGAGATGTCACATGAGTAAACATGATAACTATTGTAACATTTGTGATAGACTTTTGCGTGATTATGAAGGAAGATATGTATTTATAAAATTTATATGCCCTACGTATTTTGGTACTGCAGGTAGAATTTTAGACATTAGAGATAATCTTGTAATACTAGAATATATTTATGGGGGAATAAGCGTAACATGTTGTGATAATATATGTTATGTAATTCCAATAGAAGTGTCAAATAATACTGATTGAAATCTTATATCTTAAAATGTAAATAATTTTATTATAATAACATTATAAATTTCAATTACCAATAAGTGACCGTGTATAATTATAAAAACTTTACACGGTCATTATTAACGTTTCTCAAAATAAACTAATCTGTTCATAAGCATTTTTGTATTCATATAACTTTAAATAATTAAAGACTTTATCTATTCCTAATAAGATATTATGCTTTTTACATTCCAAATAAAGCATCTTCATAAGTCTATCATTATTATCACTTAGACATTCATAAGAATTTCCAAATGAATTAATATATTTTTGTTTCATACCAGGAAAATGTTCATCTAGTTTTTGATAAAAATATTCTCTATTACCTTCACGCAATGTTACTCCAATGCCGAAACACATAATTCCATAAACTTTAGCCTCAATGCAGCAATTAAGGAGATTTCTAAAATTTTCTTCAGTGTCATTAATAAACGGTAAAAAAGGAGATAACCAAACAACTGTTGGTATTCCATTTTCATGGAGTATCTTCAATGTTTCAAAACGCTCTTTTGTAGTGGAAACATTAGGCTCTAAAATACGACATAAATCTTCGTCATAAGTAGTAAGCGTCATTTGCACAACGCATTTTGACTTTTCATTGATACTTTTAAGCAAATTCAAATCACGTAAAATTCTATTTGATTTCGTTAATATCGATAACCCAAAACTGTATTTATTTATAACTTTCAAACATTTTCTGGTATACATAATTTCTTCTTCAATATGAATATATGGGTCGCACATTGAGCCTGTACCAATCATACATTTTTTACGTTTGCGTTTCAATGCATTTTCAAGCATTATAGGTGCATCCTTCTTTATCTCGATATCGGTAAAATCATGGCTCATTTGATAACAACTACTTCTGCTATCACAATAAATACAACCATGACTACAACCCCTGTATATATTAATTCCGTTTTTAGCTGAAAGAATAGATTTATACTCTTTGTAATGCATGAAAATACTCCTATTTTTCCATAAATTATTTTAGCGCAATATAAATATCAATATTTGCATTTTCCCAATCACTGTTAAGGTATTCTTCAAAGTCTCCTGTAAAACTTCTATCTAAATTCATTTTCCAAATTTCATTCCAAGCCTCTGCTACTGCAGTAACCATATTTCCTTGAACAGAGAACTTTGCATATTTTCCTGCAGGAATGATTTTCACTGTAAGTTCTTTATTTTCTGCTACAGAAACTTCATTGCCGGCTGTAACAGTATATTGGTCACCTGAATAATCTGAATATAATCCGATTGCATACTGATTTACCTTATTTTTGATGCTTTGATTTACTCCACCTTGATAAAGCTTCTCCCAAAGTTCACCAATAATTGCACCCATTTCAGATGAATTATTTGATGTTATAGCACTAACACCTACTATAATTTTTTCTTTTAAATTTACAATTTCATACTTCATATAACTACCTCCTAATATTTTTTAAGGTAATTATATCAGTCTATATATGACAACAGCATGTCATATTATTCATAATGTTTTAATATTTGTTGCAGTTGTAATTTAACTTCATCCCGAATTCTAATTGGCTCCAAAACTTCACAATGGCTACCAAAAGATAAAATATAATAAAATAGCCACTTGTTTTTGGGATAGTCTATTTCTACAATAAAACTGCCATCTGGTTGTTTATCATAATGTTCAAATTCTTCATAAACTCTATATGCCATTTTCGAAGATAGATGTAGCTTTAAATGCAAATATTCTTCCTTAAAATGATTGTCAGATTTTAATATGCGTTTAGGAGCTTTATGCTCCACCATATCATTAGTCATCTCTAAATTTTTCATACGTCTTAATTTGAAAAATCGATAATCTAACTTTGCTTTACAATATCCATACAAATACCATGCTCCACCTTTAAAACATAATTTCAAAGGTTCTACCTGTCGAGAACTTTGCTCACCCTTTACATTAGAATATTGAAATGAAACTGTTTTTCGCTTACATATTGCTTTTTTTAAAGTTTGAAAAATTATAGTTTCATCACCAAAATTATACCAAGAAGAAAAATCCACTTCTATCCAATCAACATAAGACTCACCAAATAGACTGCTAAACTTTTGCAATGCTAGATTTTGTTCACTTAAATTTACTTCCCCAACTGCTCTTAGCGAGGAAAGTATATTTTCTTTTTCTTCATTTGTCAGAACAGTTTTATCTAATACAAAATCAGACAATAAGGAAATACCTCCGCCTTTGCCTTTACTCATATATATTGGAATGCCTGCTGAAGACAGTGTTTCTACATCTCTATAAATTGTCCTTGTTGACACTTCGAATTTATCGGCAAGTTCTTTAGCTGTAATAGTTTCTTTTTGAAGTAGTAGATATATAATTTCAAACAATCTATTAATTTGCATTATACACTAACACCACCCTTCTTAACTTTACTTTTATATTTTCAGCCTTGGTCCGCATATCTCCACCAAAATATAGTACCTAATAACCCAAATAAACTAGTTAAAAGTACAATAATTATACTGACATCTTCAATCATAACGCTATCACTTCCTATAATACCACTTGCAAGTGCTGGAATAGACCATGGGAAAAATTGTCCATAACCTGTTGCTGCAACAATTTGCGCTAGCACAAGAGTAAATACCATAAATCCAAGAGGAGATAGATACCCATGCCCAATACTTGCAAAAAAAGCCACTGGTGTAGATAGTAATATGGTGAGCATGGAACAAAAAATAAAAACAAAAGTACCTTGTATTAATATATCTGATGACCAACCAGGTATATCAACCATTTTACCAACAACTAAGCCTAAAACTAATACATACAAGGAAAGAAATAAACACCATATAACTGCCACAATAAATTTAGAAAATACAATAATATTTCTTGATATTGGCAATGCTAGTAAGTCTTTTATCGTTCTATCCGAATATTCTCTTCCAAAAATCCAACTTATAATAAATCCAAATACTAATAATCCACCAATAGCAATTGCTTGAGCTAGGAGACTTAAATATGAAGGCCAATCAGCAGTTCCTATAATTTGTGCCTTTGCAGAAATAAAACCCAATTTTTGTGCTACGCTAGGATCTTTTAATATAAACATAAAAAATCCTCCTACGAATGGAACCATTGTAAGCGCAAGCGTAGTTAACAAAGGTATTCTAGAACGAAAAATTTTTTTACTTTCCACTGAAATACCGATTAATATCTTATTCATTTTAACTCTCCCCCAATCTCTTTAATAGTTCTTAAAAAATACATTTCTAAATCTTCTTTCTCAACTTTTAATAATGTTGGAGGATAACCTTCATTTACAAGTAAAGTAGCAATTTTCTCGGGGTTACGTACAGCATCATCATTTTGTATAGAGAAAAATCCGTTAACTGAACTTTCACCTTGAACATTAGCTTTGTATCCAGCTTTAGAAAGAATTGTTTTCATCGCTATTCTATTTTTTCCATCCAATATTAGTGATTTCTTTAACTGATTCTCAAGTTGTTTTACATCTATTTCTTTAACTAATTTTCCTTCATGTATAATAGCTATATTAGAAGCAATTTTTGAAATTTCATCTAATTTGTGACTTGAAACTAATACTGTTACACTCGAATTTTTTGCTAAATCTAGTAACAACTGACGCACTTCAACAATACCGGCAGGATCTAATCCATTTGTGGGCTCATCAAGTATTAAAATTTTAGGTTTATGAATAATTGCTTTTGCTATACCTAACCGTTGTGCGTTTCCAAGTGAAAGATATTTAGCTTTTTTTGATTCATATTCTTCTAACTTTAGCTTATTTATTATCCAATTAACACAGCTTTTATCATCAATTCCTCTTAACTTTCGAACAATTTCTAGATTTTCTCTTACTGTTAATTCAGGATATGAATACGGTGTTTCTACAATATATCCTACATCACGCCATGTGTTTATATTACCTGCACTAACCCTTTTCCCTTGAAGATAGCATTGACCTGATGTTGGAGATATCATACCTAATAGCATTCTAATTGTAGTAGTTTTACCTGCACCATTTAGGCCAATAAACCCAAATATTTCTCCTTGTTTGACAGATAAATTCACACTGTCAACAGCATGAACTTTCCCATAAATTTTTGTCAAATTGGTAGTATTAATAATTTCAATCATTAGTAAAATCCTCCATGATTATCTGCTTAGCAACACCTTTTATCAAAAACTTTAGTACTTCATCAAAATCCTTTTCACCAACTTCTTCAACATGAATCATACTTAAGAAAATTGCCCTTAATGAAGCAGTAACAACATTCATATTTATATCATCTTTACTCTTTATATTAGAAAAAATCTTATTTGAGAATAAGTCGTCTAGTGAATGGTGATTGATGAGAAGTTCCTTAGGTAACTTCCTTATAAGATATTCAAACTCTTGATTTTGAATTATATTCATAATAAATGATTGCCTTACATTTTGATATAATTCATAAATCATTTCTGTGAATTTATCAACTCCTATATTGTCCTCTGTCTTTAATTTACTTACTAATTCACTAATAATTGATTTTTGGTATTCTTCTAGTACTTTAAAAAATAAAATCTCCTTACTGGAATAAAAATTATAGAAAGATCCCTTTGATATTCCTGCCATTTTAACAATTTGATCAACAGTAGTTTTCTTAACCCCGTATTTTAACAAACATTCCTGTGATATCTCATCTAATTTTTTTATTATCAATTCTTTTTCATTATCACTAAATGCAGTTGCCATAATTCTCCTCCAAACTCTATGACTGTAATTGTTTTTACAGTCATAGAGTATCATATGAAAACAATTCTGTCAATAAAAAAGAAACTGTTTATATCCATAAATAAATTTTATTAGCAATTCCCTTCATAAACAAAATTAAGCTTTTCTCGTGCAATATTAGAAAGACTGTATACAGAAGATATATTAGTTGCACTTTTATCATTCATTTTATAGTTTGGAAAGAATCTAGATATATGTAACGGTATATTATTATCTATGGAAGCAATAAAATTAGATAAATTTCTTATTTCACCTTCACTATCATTCTCACCAGGTATTATAAGTGTAGTAATTTCTATATGACTGGTTTTTGCTCCAAGTTTAATAAAATTCTTAACTGCCTCAAAATTCCCTCCAATATTATTATAAAATTCATCAGTGAATCCTTTAAGGTCTATATTAAGAGCATCTATATAGGGCAATATCTCTTTCATTGGTTCTTCACAAAAGCAACCATTTGTTACTACAACATTTTTAAGATTATTTTTATTTGCTATAATCGAACAATCTCTAACATACTCATATCCTACAAGAGGTTCATTGTATGTATAAGCAATGCCAATATTACCTTCTGGTATTAAATCTATGGCAGCTTTGACCAAATCTTCTGGCTTTATGTATTGGTAACTTGATTCATCCTTTCCAACCATAGAAATTCGATGATTTTGACAAAATGAACATTTTAAGTTACAACCGAAGCTACCTACAGATAAAATTTTGCTGCCTGGACAAAATTTCCTCAGTGGTTTCTTTTCAATAGGATCTAGGGATATACCTGTAACCATTCCATAATTTATCGCAATTATCTCACCATTTATGTTACTTCTTGCCTTACATATTCCTATTTGATTTTCATTAAGTTTACAGTTATGGGGACATATTTTACATTCTATTTTGCTCATTTATGTCTAACCACCTCAAATCTTTCCATTTCATATTCTTCATAATGCTCAATTCCTGCTTTTTTAAGGGCAATGCTAACTTGTTCTTCTGGAGTATTTATACCTTCTAAATTAGGCAAAAGCAAGCCGCTTTTTCTTCCTTTAGTTACAATGACACCATATCGTTTTGGATTTAATTCTTCTATTGAATCAACAGGCTCCTTTTCTCCCAATACATCCACCGAGTATTCTATTTTACTCAACTCATTCTTAGTAACAGGATTAAACCGAGGATCCTCTAAGCCGGAACTAATTGCATTCTGAATTATTTCTTCAGCAATACTATTTGTAGTAGGCATTATTGTACCAACACATCCTCTAAGTTGTCCATTCATTTTTAATGATACAAAAACACCAGCTTTTTTCCGAGTCATCTCTCCAGGCAGGTCATTAGATTTATTAATCATTTTTTCATTAATTATATAATTTTCCAGTGATTTTCTTGCTAAACTTACATACTCATCTTCATTTGACATAATATCCTTTAATCTTGCCTCTTCATTTTTCTTGTAAATTTCACCAAAAAATCTACTTTTATCTTTTCCTAAAGTTTCAAATGAAGCTATTGCATAACCAACACCAAATGGTCCTTCGTACGAAAGAAGTTTTGGCTTTATAGACATACCATCTAAAGCTCCAGTCATAATAATAAAGGAACGTAATCCGCATTCACCAGCAGCTTCGCAGAAATCTTCATTAAATTCTAGAAATTTAGAAAAATCACCATTAGACATAACTGAAGTAACCTCTCTATCAAAGGTTGGTCCTTCTTCTGTGTAACCATAAGGTCCTTCATCCTTCAAAGAATGTGATAAGTCACCACTTGCTATCATAACTACTTTTTTATTTATTTCGTCAGCTGTTTTTGCTATGCATTTTCCAAAATTATAATGTTCAATTAATGATAGACCCGAAATAGAAATGCGAACAATTTTATAATCCTTATAATATTTATTGATAAAATATAATGGTATCATAGTGCCATGGTCTAATGATTTCCTTTTTTCCCCTAGTATTCCGGCAGGAATTTCTTCCTTATCTGCAAAATTACATAGTTTACTTACAAAATCAACATCATATTCAATTTCAAATTTAACATCAGGTTCTCCAAATTCTCTAAAATCTCCTTTTGCACTTTTCCCAGGTGATATATGAATATAATCAGAATACATTATTGAATGAGGTGTAGTAATAACTATTGTATCAGGTTTTAATTCCTCGATTTTTTTAGCAATTAAATCATAGGCCCTTACTGTTTTTTCTATTTTACTCTCTTGGCCTCTTCCAATTTTAGGAATTATTAATGGTGGATGAGGAACTATAAAGGTATTTGTAATTGGCATTTATTCACTCCTTTTAAATTCTATCGATTTATATACTTATATTATACCATAAATTTTCATCTTCAAGTTGTTTTAAATACTCTAAATTATTGCTTTCAATATTTGTAAGTTTGCTTTCCTTTGGCTTAGACACTTTGGAACTATATTTTGCCATAAAAAACTGACCTCCCATATGTTAGAATTCTAGGTCTAACATATGGGGGTCAGTACATATTCTTAATTAGTGGTTTTGTTATTTTATGTTTCTTCATTATGTCATTTAAAACATCTTCTTTTTCAATTATTGCATTTTCATTAACCTTTAATGAAATCACTTGAATAGCTTCTCAGTCTCTGTATTATTTATATCCTGAGAATAATTTTTATCCCTCGTGTTTACTTAGCTTAGGACAGGCACAATTACTACTGTTATACTTGCTATTTATAATCATCCACCGATTGCTTTTGTATCTTAGGTAGAAAATAATTACACCTAAAACCCAAGAACTTGATTCGCTAACAGCTATAACATCACTACCTAGTTTTTTTGCTAAAGAATATGATAAAAATATTCTCAAAGCAAGCATCATTATATTACCTACTGAAGTATACACCACATCTTTATTGCCTTGCAAAAATGAGGAATATGCATTTTGCAATCCAAATACAGGATAAAAAAATGCACAAATGTAGAAGAAACGCTGACCTATATTAGCAACTTCATCAGATACTCCAAATGCCTTCATAAAATGCCAGCCTGCAAAAACAACAAAGGATGTAACAATTACAGATAAAATAAGAATAATAATCATCCCATTTTTTAATCCTTCCTTTGCCCTTTCCATTTGATTAGCTCCAACATTCTGCCCAACAAAAATTGAAATTGCGATAGATATATTAATAATCGGCAGAATAGTCAAAGTATCTATTTTATAAGCAGTTGTAATTGCTGTAACGACGTAAACTCCAAATGAGTTCATAATATTTTGTAATAATAATGATCCAAAGGTACCAATTGTTGATTGAATAACCCTAGGTAAGCTTAATCTTAAGCACTCTAATAATAGTAATTTATCTATATAATTTTGTTTTAATAATATTTTAAATATTGAATGGTTTTTATTAATAAAATTAATTAAATAAACACACGAAATTATTTGCGCCGTAACTGTAGCAATTGCCGCACCTTTAATGCCCCAATTAAAAACCTTTATCAATACTATATCTAAAATTATGTTAATAATAGAAGATATTATTATTGAATAAAGGGGAGTTTTACTGTCTCCTATTCCTCTCAACATTGAGCTATAAAAATTATAAAGAACTAAAAAAGGAAAACCTAAAAAAATGATTGATAAATATTCTATTGATGGTTGCAAAATTTCTGAAGGAGTATTCAACAATATCAAAATTCTATTTTTAGAAAATAATCTTTGCTCCAATTTCATTTTTACAAAAATAATATCACAAACTAATATTTAATACAAGTTAATTGAAACCTTCATAATACTTCAAAACAAATTAAGTACCTTTATTTATATAAATCATATTATAATATAGGAGGTATATTTATGAAGAAAAACTGCTACAATTCAAACATATACATACAACAATACGAAAGAACATATAAATATAATGATATTGATGTACTAGTACTTTCAATAAAATATCCGATAATAACCATAAAAAACAACAAAATGTCAGAATGGCTCATTAACAATCAAATAGCCATGATAGTGAATGATTATATGAGATATGTTTATTATTTGTACTATCAAGCAATAAGATTTTATTATGAATCACAGGAAAATAATTTTCCATTTAACAGCTTTAGTGCTTACATGGAATATACTATAACCTACAATGAAAATTGTTTTTTAAGTAGTTATGTTGACAAATACGAATTTACAGGTGGTGCTCACGGAAGCACAGACAGAAGCTCTTATACCTGGGATTTATGCAGCGGGAAACAGATATTTTTCAACGATATTTTCAAACTAGAAACAGACTATAGGCTTTTGCTTACAGATGAGTTAATTAGGCAAGCAAATTATAATATTCAACAGAATCCAGGCATATATTTTGAAGATTACAAAGGTTTGATAATCAGGAATTTTAATCCACATAGTTTTTACTTAACAAGACAAGGATTAACTATTTATTATCAACAATATGAAATAGCTCCTTACTCTACAGGAATAGTTGAATTCACTGTTCCATATAATACCATTGGATGGTATCCAAGGTGTTATAAGTAATACAAACCCGCCTTTTTAGCGGGTTTGTCATTACTCTGATAAAATTAAAATGGTCCGTTTCTTTATTTTACTTCATAAAGTTTTACCCGGTTTTTACTTGTTGCCAATCTACAAGATTGTTTAGTCCCAATTTCTTTCAAGATATATCTCATTAAGTATTGTTTTAATATTAATATCCTTAATTTGTTTCACAGTTTCGTCATAAAGTTTCTTGCCCTCTTCATGATGTATACCATTTGTAAGTTTTAATAAAAAATCATTAAATATCTGTTTATCACTAAATTGAGGAGGGCTATTTTCAAGAGCTGTTAGCGCATCTTTGATTTTAATAGTTGACATTTTTGCATTATAGAATGTTTGTGATTGGATATTTCCAATTGCCTCCATATAGTTGCCAAAATACATATTAAGATAAAAAAGATTATCCGGAACATAGCTTTCGAATTTTTGTAGTGCTTCTCTTGCACCTTCCCAGTTTTCTATGGCAATATAATATCTGCTTAAAAGTCGGTATCCTGATTCGTCCATATTTTCCATTTCTTCCATTAAAGTTGCATACACTAAATCTTTGTTTTCCCTTATTTCTCCTAATTCCATATCCTTAAGAATTTCATAGAATAACTTATTACTTTTAGTAATGTCAGTATATCTTAATCCTAATTCTATTGCTCTTTCAAGATTTTTTTCTCCCTTTTTCCAACCAATTCCGTATATTTTTGTAAGGTATCTTAAGCTTTCTAAATCTTTAGGATTATCTTTAAGTTTATTTTCATAAAACTCTATTGCTTCAGGATATTTTTTTTGAAGGATTAAATTTTCACCTTCAGTAAGTTTACCTTCCACTGTGATACTTGGAACCTCATCATAATAGGTTCTTAATGGCAATGAGCTGGTTATAAGGCTGTAATTCTCATCATATGCATTTACAACTATGGGGTACTCAACACCAGGCAAAAACAATCCAAGTATGGCATGAGGACCAAGCAGCATTTCTTCTCCCTCAAAAGTTAGTCCGCTTGGCTGTTCCTTTAAGGATTCTATACTAAATGTAGCTGAAGTATCTGTAAATTGAGTTTCGCCATTCTTATCCATAACAGGTGAGCGAAAACTACTGCCACTTTTTCCATATGGTTCTGAAAATATAACCGGTTCAACTGTATAATATTTTGCTCCTTCTACTTCGTCCCAAGAAACTGTGAATTCATCTCCTGAAATTTTATCACCATGGACAGGTGTTTTTACTTTTAGAGTATTATTAAATACAAAATGAATTTCTCCGTCCTCTCCATTAAGTTCAAATTGTTTATAATTTGAACGCTGAAGCACCCTATTAGTAAGAAGTGAACCATCTACACCAATTCCAATATTATAAACTCCATCTTTAAGACCTAAGGTTTCAAATTTCCCGCTTTCATCTGTAATTCCAATATAATTTTCTCCACCGCTACTGAATCCTCCGTCTGCTTCTTGCACATATATTTGAACAAAAGCCATTGGTTTTCCCTCATAGGTTACCGTACCTCTTATTTTATTATCACCTTTGAAATCATTCATTACTCTTTCAAACCAAAAGCTTCTATCATAATATCTTCCTGAACCAAAAGGATTTTTTTCCCTTAATTGCCAATGTGTTTTATTTACGTTATCATATAATCCTTCGGCTTCTTCATAATTTCCATCAAAAGTGGCTATTTCAGCTTTTAATATATCAAACATTGTATCAGTTGGGTATTGATTATCATATATCTCAATTATTTTCTCAGCACTTTCTCTATCTCCATTTACATGAAATAAGAATGCATTATAAATATCAGCTGTATAAATTATTTTTTCTTCTTTTGATTTTTGTCCAAATGAAATCCACTTTTGAAGCAAATCAACATCACCTGTAGCAATTGCCAAGTCAAGAAGCATTTTATAGGAATCTATATAATATTCTTTTTCGCTTTCATTATCAGGGTTTTCCTTCATAACATCTTCAAGTAAACTTTTAGCTTTTGTAATATTTTCAGGACTTGTATCTTCTCCTCCACCCCATCCATTAAAAAAGATTGTATACTTAGAAAAACTTTCTATAAGGTTATTTACGTAAAGATACCCTCCCTTTATATTTGATGTGGTAGGATATGAAGCATATTTTTCAAAAAAAAGGAATGCTTTGTCTGAGTTCTTTTTTTCAAGATAATTAGCAATACTAAGAGTTGCTGTAGGAATAGCCCAGATATAAGTAATTACGAATATAACTATAAGAAGTAGTAATGTCTTTATTTTAATTTTTATTTTCATTTCTTACTCACCTCATAACTTTCCCTAACAATTACTTGAGAACCACCAAAATCTATAGTTCTTTCATTTTGTGACTTTAGGACATCTTTTGGAATAATTGTAATTAAAAGCAATGCCGCTAAACCAATTATTGACGGTGCCAAAGGTATTTCAATTTCTTTATTTAAAAAATCATTTATTTTATGTGATAATTTTTTCTTTTTATGTTTTACTATATTATCAACAGTTGTCTGAGACAAAGTCACGTTAAATGCTTCTTCTTCCATAATACCTTTTATTTCTAATCCAAGTTTATCTTTATTCTCCATTTAACTGTCCTCCTTTCAGCAACTTTTCCTTTAAAATATTTCTACCCCTCGAGAGCCGGCTTTTTATTGTACCTTCCTTTTCATTCAATAAATTCGATATTTCCTTAATGGAAAAATCATCAAAGTAGAAAAGCACCAACACTTCTCTATAAAGTGGATTAATTGTAAAAAGCTCTTTCCTTAACAGCTCTCTGTCTACATTAGTTTCTACATGTGACTCAACATCTTCACTGCCTACCCACTCATCTTCAAGAGAAAGTATCTCTCTCTTCTTTCTTAATCTATCTCGACATAAGTTAAGTGCTATAGTATAAATCCATGTATAAAGTCCGGAATTTTCTTTAAATGTTCTAAGCTTTTGAAAAACCTTAATTAAGGTTTCTTGAACTATGTCCTCCGCTTCCTCTCTGTCTTTTAGTATCAGGTAGCAGGTTCTCAATAATTTATTTCCGTAATCTTCAATTACTTGTCTATAGGCATCCTCATGCCCTTTCTTTAAGTTTTTAATCAATAACTTTTCTGCCACCTTCAACCCTCCTTACCATTTAGACGCTATCCCTAAAAATAGGTTGCAATAAAAATTTAAAAATATTATATCATATCTGAGCCGAGTGCAGCGCAAGCTCGCTTGCATTGCCGAGGCGATGGTATGATATATATAATATATCATAATTTCCTATTACATAAAATGTTTCACCATGTAAGTAAATACCAACTATAAAGGCAGACCATTCATATTTGGTCTGCCTTTATTTAGTGAATATATTAAATTGTCCATTGATTGTGTATTATGCCAACCAATTTCCAATTACCTTCATGTTCTTCAAATACCAATCTTAAACTTTGCCAATCAAGACCTTCAAACTCAGGATTGATTTCCGGTATATGATATTCTACAACAATTGCATTTTCATATACATCAAATTGATTTTCAACCATATTGCCTTTACTTAACACTTCATTGTATCCAATTTCAGCTTCATTTATAAAATCTTCAGTGTAAATGAACTTTTCATAATATTGGCTTGGTGTTAATTTTATTTCTTCTCCGCTGCCGTCATAATATCCCCAAATATATGAACTTTCATCAGCAAAGAAATTTACCATGTCTTCTTTACTTATAACTAAGTCGTTATCTGTTGAAACTGTTGTATAAGGAGTAAATCTAACACCTTTAACTGGATGTACATAATCTGCTATCTCTTCTGCATCTTTATCTTTTATTGCATTTATCAACTCATCTGCTGTTTTTTCGATAACTTCTTTCGCAACTTCAGATTTAATTATACCTTCTTCATTTAATTCATAGTCACTGCCTAAAGTAAAATTCATAACTGTTGTAAGTTGTTCTTCTTCTATTTCTTCATCCTCACCTGTTATAACCATTACATTAATTTGAGCCTTGTAATTACCGGTTGTTAACTTTTCTCCATCTTTATTAGTCATGTCCCACTCATCCTGCCATTTTATTACTTCACCAGGATTAAGGGTTTTACTTACAAGAGCCATTGTAAAAAACTTGCCGTCAGAGAATCTATATACTTCTTCACCATCTTCATCAGTTATAGTTAATTCAAATTGCTGTCCTGAGCCAAACATCAACTCCTGTGCTTCTGTATAGTGACTCATTAATTCAAAATTAAATATTACTTTATCATCTTGTAGTTCATAATTACCTTTAGTTTCATATCTGCCTTCAGCTATTGGTTGAGCATCTAAATTTAATTCTTTTTCAATTGCTTTAGATGTATTATTAATCAATACAGCTAATTCACCATATGTTACATTTGTTTTTGGATCAAAGATTCTTCCTTCTTTGCCTTTTGCTATATTATACATATAAGCAACGTATATACCATTTTGATATCTAATGTCTATATCACTTGTGTCTGAATAAATTAACATTTTTATTATTGGAATTTTATCTAAGTCCTTGCCTGTTTTTTCAGCCCAAATTTTAGTAAGCTCATAAACTATTGTCTCTCTAGACATTGATTCCCGTGTATTTTCATAATCCTTGTCAATTGTTAATTTAATAACCTTTTTAAAGTCTCCTACAGATATTGAATCATTTAGATTTTTACCCTTAAATATTTCATCTACTTCGAATTTTTTTGATAATTGTTCTAGATAAGTTTCAGACCAATGTACAACATCTATATCCTGTGCTAATATAGGAACTGCCCTTATATCCTGTGCATATGTTGGAACAGCTAATAATGAACTTAACGAAATCGTTAATATAGTATTTCTAATTAGTTTATTTTTCATAGCGACATCACCTTTCCTCTTTAATAAAAGTTCTTAATTATTAAGACGAATTATGATGCAAAATGTTCCTTAAAATATATAGTCCTCCTCTGACCTACAAATCAATCGACACTTTATTTAGATGTTTATAGCTCAGCAATTATATTAGCATATTCTAGGTAACATATTACCCTCTAATGGTCCAATTATTCTTTTTCCTCCAATAAGTGTTTCCATGAATACTATGGATTGAATACCACCTTTAACAAAACTCCCAATTATTGCTGAGTCTTCGCAACCTTCACATTGCGCAACTTCTTTTAATATATTTTTAGACTCATTTTTATCAACTACTAATATCAATATGATTCTCTAAATTATATGCGAAAAAGTTATTCATTATTATAAAAATATGAAGATAGAGATTGTATCTATTATGAAGAATTAAAGACAGTCCCCAATTTCACAATTAGAAAAATGAGGACTGTCTTTAATTTTAGTTTCTTTCTATTTTACCTTGTTTTCGATAACTATATACCTGTATAAATTTTGACTGCATCTCTTAAAAAAACAGTAGCGCCTGATACCGCTTTATCATAATAAGCAGAAAACCTTTCATCATCAACATACATTTGAACAACTCCAACATGAGCTTCTTTTGTATAATCGTCCCAAAAGTATGATAGCCATCTACGATGCATATCTGCTGTTTTTTGTGCAAGTTCACCAGCAGGGTCACCTGTTTCTACTGCCGCCTTCAAGGTTTTAAGTATGTCGTTTCCTAATTTTTCTATTTCATCATATTGTTCTTTTGTCATGTTTTTGAACTTAGTATTAGATTTTTCAACCTGCTTAACGCCGTATTTTTCACGTGTTTCCTTACCATATTTTTTCTCATTTTCATCAAGTAAATTTTGCTTAAAGCCTTCAAATTTTTCTTTATCAGACATAATATTTCCTCCTTCTTTCATAGATATGGTTTTTTCAACATTTTGAATTATTAAATCAAGCTTTTTTCTTTTATCTAAGAGTTTTTCATGATGTCCCTTCAATACTGTTACAGCATCATAACCAGGTGATTCTAATATTTTTTTTATAATTTCCAATTTTACATCAAGTTCACGATAAAACATAATTTGCTGGAGTCTATCAACCTCCATTTGTCCGTAAATTCTATACCCTGATGAATTAATTCTTGCAGGCTTAAGAATCCCAATTTCATCATAATACCTCAAAGTTCTTGTACTTATACCTGCTAAACCACTTAACTTTTGTACTGTATATTCCAAATCTTCACCTCCTGACAAGATAATTGTACACCTTGACGTTACGTCAATGTCAATAGGGATTTTTAAAGATTTAATCCACTTGATAGAAGCAACCCTGAAACTGTTAAACTAGCTCCCATCATAAAAATAGATGCTGTTATCATTAAACTGAATAAAGTCAATATTTATTAAAAATTATATGAACTTATTGTTATATTATTGTCAAATTTAACATTTTAAATGCAAACCTAAAATGAATTTGCTTGCAATTCTTAGCAAATTGTATTGACATACTTGTTAAATAATGATACAATGTGCATGCGAATTGTAAGCAATACATACGAAGTGTATTCAAAACGGATACATCTGCATGTATCCGTTAGGCACTCAAATTAAAATTGAGGAGATTAAACATGACAGAGAAAAATTTCAAATTAGGTCTTATACCAAAGATTATCCTTGGTATCATCTTTGGTATAATTCTAGGAAGCTTTGCACCAGTGTGGCTTGACAGAATATTTGTAACTTTCACTTCTATATTTGGTAACTTTTTAAACTTTATCATTCCTTTGATTATTTTAGGATTTGTAACAGCTGGTATTGCTGAATTAGGTACCGGCGCAGGCAAACTTTTGGGGATCACAGTTGGATTGGCTTATTGCTTTACACTTATTTCAGGATTCTCAGCATATTTTATTGGCATAAGTTTTCTACCTTCTATAATAACTGCTGAATCAGCAAGCAGTATAGCTGAAGCCGCAGCAGGCCTAGAGCCTTTCTTCATAGTTGAAATGCCCGCTGTAATGCAAGTAATGACAGCGTTGTTAATGGCATTTATATTAGGCTTAGGAATTTCAGTAACTAAAAGCGCACCTCTTAGAAAAGCTGCAGAGGATTTTCAAGCAATAATTTCTAAAGTAATAGAAAGCATTATTATACCTTTACTTCCATTATATATAGTTGGCGTATTCGTAAACATGACATACACAGGCCAAGTAGCAACAGTTTTTTCAGTTTTCTGGAAAGTATTCTTAATTGTTATTGCAATGCATATGATAATGATTTTTATTCAATTCATAGTTAGTTGTACTATAAGCAAGAAAAATATTTTCAAATGTTTAAAAATTCAGATTACTGGTTATGTAACTGCATTAGGAACACAATCTTCTGCTGCTACTATCCCTGTTAACATAAACTGCTCTGAAAAAATGGGCATTTCAAAAGGCATAAGAGAATTTGTTGTTCCATTATGTGCAACTGTTCACTTATCAGGAAGTACTATTACATTAACTACATGTGCATTAGCTGTAATGATGTTAAACGGTTTACCTATAACATTGGGTGCTTTTGCTGGATTTATCGCAATGTTGGGCATCACTATGGTTGCTGCCCCTGGAGTACCTGGCGGTGCTGTAATGGCAGCTTTAGGAGTTTTAGAAGTAGTTCTAGGATTTACAGAACCAATGCTTGCATTGATGATTGCATTGTACATTGCACAAGATAGTTTTGGAACAGCATGTAATGTATCAGGAGATCAAGCAATTGCTATGATTGTTGACACAATTCAGGAAAAGTGAATAAGTAATAAATAGAAAGCTAATTAATTTTTAAAAAGATGCATCAGTAAAATTAAATATACTGATGCATCTTTTATATTCTTTTTACCTCTAAATATGAGGGGATTTTTTTTTATATTGTAAAACCATAATCTTTCCAACCTTTAGATTTATTATAATTATAATAAAATATCATCTTTTATTATTAATTTCAAGGTGCGCTATAAGAAATATTAAATTTTATAAACAATCAAGATAGCACTTATTAAAAAGGCTCCGTCATATGAACGGAGCCTTTTTTAATTAATCTTATTCAATACTACAAATATTCTTTTTTAATTGCGTTCATAATTTTTAAGTGGATCTTTTCCAATATTATAAAAATCCCCTCACATAAACTTAATTGTCATCTTTTCAATTGCATTTAAAGGAATTCTCAATTCTCATAAACCTTTGCCCTCTTATAATTAATCGATTGAAACTTTATTATTATTAATATCTAGAATCGAAATTCTATTTGTTCCTCCAAGATTGTCTTTAACTAATCTTGCTAAATCATTTAAAGCATTCTCAAACTCTTTTAATCTTTTTTCATCAACTAACTCAATACACAAAAATGCATTTCTTGTATTTTCAGTAAGCATTGTTCTTACTGATTCTCGCCAATTCCAGCATCTACAAATAGCACCTTCATTGTCTTTATATACCATTTCGCCTTCATATGGAGGTGCATTTTCATCACTTCCTAATGTAACAAAGTTCTCTCCTCCAACTGCCTTTGTTAATCTTATATCTCCAACAAAAGTATCAATATCCTCTCCACCACAAGGCAATGCATATTTTAATGAAATAGAATTATAAATATCAACCAACGGATTAATAGTACCTATATGATTTCCATTATAAACTCGTTTTAATAATGCTTCAATTGACGATCTTGCGCCTTTCTTTGTTTTAAACTTTTGAAAAGCTTCCCTCCATACTTTTATAACTTCGTTATTGCTAAAATTAGAATCTTGTAAATAATTTAACGCTTCTTTCTCTGACGTTGAAAGCATGTCATTATATTGTTCTTTATCATTTATAGAATTATCTATACCATGACAAATAACAACTCCAATTTTTGCATTAGGGAATAAGTCCCAAAAATCATCCTCAATAATAAAATTTTTCATCAAGTACCTCCTCACTTATAAAGGTATATTATCATAATGCAAAATTTAATTCAAATTATAAAAAACTAATTTTCTAAAAATCTCCTGTCGTTACTCCTGAATCTTCAAAAGTAGCCATTTCATCTGCAATTTTCAATGCTACATCAACCACTGGAAACATTAGTGCTGCCCCTGTACCTTCTCCTAATCTCATGTTTAATAACAATCTTGGCTCTAGTCCCATATATTTCAAAGCTTTTAATTGACCTTTTTCTTCTGAGGTATGGGAAGCTATCAAATATTCAACAACAATAGGATTAAGTCTTGTTGCAACAAGAGCAGCAGCAACAGATATAATTCCATCTAATATTGTTGGTACATTTTGATAAGCTGCTTCTAAAATTGCACCTACCATTGCAGCAATTTCTAATCCACCTATTTTAGTCAAAACATCTATTGGGTCATTATGATTAGGTTTATTAATCTTAATTGCTTTTTTTATTATCTCACATTTATGTTTTAGAGCATCCTTCTTTAACCCAGTTCCACTACCTGTAGCTTCTTCAACACTACAGCCTGTAAATACAGTGATTAAAGCTGCACTTGGAGTAGTATTTCCAATTCCAACTTCTCCTATTGCTAAAATATTTATTCCAGATTCTATTGCATCAGAAGCAACTTTAGCACCTGTTAATAGACTTCTAAGCGCCTCTTCTCTTGTCATAGCAGAACCTTCAGCAATATTATCTGTCCCATTTTTTATACGATTAACCATAAGTTCAGATGGATAAATAGAACAAGCCATACCTATATCACTACATATTAATTTTGCACCTGCATGATTAGCTAATACGTTAATCCCTCCTACTCCACTCAAATAACTATTAAACAATTGAGCTGTTAATTCTTGTGAAGCTGCACTAACCCCTTCTTTTACAACGCCATGGTCTCCTGCCATTAATAGAACTGCTTTTCCCTTAATTTCAGGATATGCAGTACGTTGTATCCCTGCTAGCTGAACAGCAAGATCCTCTAACACACCTAGACTTCTAATTGGTTTAATCTTGGCATCAAGCCTTTCCTGCATTTTTTTTGCTGATTCTAAATCAGGTCTTTTAATTCCTTTAACAATGTCATTTAAGATCAACTCTAGTTCTCTTTCACTTTTACTTTTGATGTTTAAATTTTTGCAAAATCCTTTGTTCATTCTATAATTCCTCCCATATTATATAATTTTGTTATAAAAGAGTTGCTTCATAACGCCGCTAGGGGAGACATAGTTCACCCTTAACGACAAGGACGTTCCGCCCTTTGCAATAACCTCGTTTTTATTATATAGGAAAGGAGAACTTTCCTATATAATAAAAAAAGTCCCGCCATAATAAAAAATATTATGGTCGGGACTTTACCGTCATCACCGATGCTTTCAGTAATTGAAAGACTTCTCTTCCTAGGCAGGTCTCCTGACTCAGACTCAAATGTTCTAACACTCCTTCCCAGCATGCGGCCAGTGGCTATAGTATAGAACTCATCTTTACAGTGTTGGGTACGTACCGGACTCCCACCGGTTTCCCTATTCTCCTTAATGGGCACCTAAGATATAAAGTATATTTAATTAATTTCATTTTAATATAAAATTTGCCTTAAGTCAAATGACATTAGATTTTGATACAAAGAAATTATATTATTTTTTTAGTTGTAATTTTTTTTGATTATATTCTTCTTCTGTTATTTCCCCTTTGGCATATCTTTCATTTAAAATATTTAGAGCATTATTATTCAAGTGACCATTAGTTTTAGATGAAAAATGTAGATAATTAAAAAGAGCTACAATTCCTAATACAGTTATTATAACTACACCTATCATCATGAACCAGCCCCAGCCATAACCCATCATTCCATATCCATATCCCATCATAATATTACCTCCATTTGATTATTGTATTTAACTTAATATCAATTCTTTAATATAAAAAGGCTCTTGATAAATAATATTATTATCAAGAGCCTTCTTAATAAAAATGTACTGATATCGAACTAATTCAGTTTATATTATTTATCTTCTAAACCATTGCACCAGCCATTTTTCTACATTCATCTGAACACATACAGCAAGTGTTGATTTACGGGACGGTTCTACGGTGATTTACGGGACGGTTCTATTTGATTGATGTAAAATATAAACTGCCAATCAAAAAGAACCGTCCCCAAAAATCCCAGTCCCCAAAAATCCCAAGAACCGTCCCCAAAAATCGCAGTCCCCAAAAATCGCACTGCCAATCAAAAAGAACCGTCCCCAAAAATCGCATGTATTTGCATTAACAACCGTTTCGCAATACCATTAGGCTCCAAGTGATTACTATTTATATTCAAATCACTTTTTGCATTCACGCATTAAATATACAAGGGTAAATTATTACTCATTATAAAATCTAAAAATTCATCTTGAGTATTGATTTCTTTATACAAGCCTCCAGCAAAAACAAAAACTTCTTTCCATTCTTCTCGATTAACCAAGTCTGTATATAAATCAACATTTTCAGATAATGGATAGTTACTTATTAAAAAGTGTGCAGTACAGTATTCTTTGGCTTCTGTTAAAAATATCGCTATTATTGCTTTGCTTTAGCACGGTTTTTCCAACAGATAAAAGGAATGGATTTATAAACAACTTATAATAGTTGCTTGGAATATTAACGATTATACCCTCATTACGCAGTTCTTGCCGAATAATCTGTTCATCTAATGCTGTCAGATAGTATTTTTTTTGCTCTCCCAATCCACCGTGGTATCTATTAAAACGAGAGGTAAAGAAAAAATAGTTATTAGCATATTGCGCAGAAATATTGTTTATCTCAGCAAAAAATTTTGTCCGAGCGTTCTCTTGAGTAATATCATCAATGCCATCAAAGATAAATATAATTTTTCCAGCTTTTAGCCATTGAACTATTAGACTTTCAATTTTTCCTTCACTGAATGGGCTGACTTTATATTTTATGCCACTGGCAATGTCGGGATAAATTATCTTTTGTCTATTTCACCTAGTAACTTCATTTCCATATCTTCCAATGCTTCTATATAATCTTTTTCTGCCTTAGAAATATCTCCTAATTGTGACTCCTTATATTTCTTATACTCTTCCTTAGCCTTTAGTTCAGCTGTCTTAGCACTAATCTTCCCAGCATGTATTAGAATTTCATGCTTGGACAATTTCAGAAATCCATCCAATGTTTCAATCCAATCTGACATATACATTGGTATTCTTCTTCTTGCTTGCATTTCAGCAAATTCAAGGTAAGCAGAAACTATACTGTTTAATGCAGATAATTCCTCTTTTGTACAATAATTTTTTGCTACTAATGCGTCCGCCTGTTTAGGATGTTCCCCTTTAAAGCTGAGCATTCCCATATACGGCTTGTCTGCATCTGCCGAGTAATAAATCTTTTCTGCTGCTGTTTGTCCATGAGCTGCCCAATGCATTTTATTCTGTACCGTTTTAAAAAACAAAGTAGATGCTTCAGCTCTAGGGTCATAGTCCACACTTGTTGCATAGATATCAAGCACTTTTCTCCAGAATACTTTTTCTGATGAACGAATATCACGAATACGCTCCAACAATTCATCAAAATAAATACCTCCACCATTATTTTTTAATAGATCATCATTCATGGCGAATCCTTTTTTCATATATTCTTTTAAAACATTGCTCGCCCAAATTCTAAATTGAGTGCCTCGCAAGGACTTTACACGATAACCAACAGAAATAATTACATCTAAATTATAATAGTCTACTTGATAACTCTTTCCATCAGAAGCAGTGTAGGCAAATTTTGCCCACACTGAATTTTTTTCAAGTTCTCCTTCTTTAAAAATATTTCTTATATGTTTTCCAATTACACTTCTATCACGCTGAAATAATTCTGCCATTTGGTCAATAGATAGCCACACTGTATCGCCATCAAAGGTAGTTTCTATTTTAGTCAAACCATCGTCTGTTTGATACATTATAATTTCAGAGTTCATATTCATTCCCCTCATATACTTTTCCTTTATTATACATGTTTCAACAAAACATTTCCATTATATTACCTTTTCGTAAGATTTGATTCTTCAGCTTTTCTCGCTATCTCATCAATGGGAATCTGTCCTTCTTCATCACCAAACTACACATTTACATTGATATGCGTGTCTGTTTTTTTTGTGGGAGATCGATACCACCGTCTCAACGTGTTTTGTTCCTGGAAACATATCAACAGGAACAGCTTTCTTAACTTCATATCCTCTCTTTACAAGATAAGCCAGATCTCTTTCCAGAGTTACAGGATTACATGAAATATATACAACTTTATTTGGTTTCATTGTTACCATTGAATTTAAAAATTGTTCCGTACTGCCAGATCTAGGTGGATCAAGAAACACTACATCAACTAATTGTTTTTCTAATGCTATTTGCTTCATAAACTCGCCAGCATCTTGGTTATAGAAAAAAGCATTTTTTACTTTATTTCGTTTAGCATTTGTAATTGAGTCCTTTACAGCTTCCCTGTTAAGTTCAACCCCAATTACATTTTTGACATAGTCACTGACAATTATACTTATGGTTCCTATTCCACAGTATGCATCAATTATTGTTTCATCACCTTTTAATGATGCAAATTCAATAGCCTTGCTATAAAGAACTTCTGTTTGAACAGAATTTACCTGATAAAATGATTTAGGCGATATTCTAAAAATCTTATTACTTAAGGTATCTTCTATGTATCCTTTCCCATACAGCACCTGTTCTCTTTCTCCTAAAACCATGCTAGTTTTTTTATTGTTAACATTCATAACAATTGTTGTTATTTCAGGATGCACCTTCAAAAGTGCCTTTATAAAATTTTTTTTAGAAGGAAATATATGAGAAGCAAGAACTAGCACAACCATTATTTCGCCGCTTTTATGCCCGGTTCTGATTAATACATGGCGCAAAAGTCCAACTTTTGTATCTTCATTGTACGTTCTGATTTTAAATGATTTAAGCATTCCACGAATTGTTACTATGATTTTGTCAGCACGTTGATCTTCTATTAAACAGCTGTCGATTGGAACTACCCTATGTGTTCCTGCTTCATAAACTCCTGAAATGACATTTCCTTTCTTATCAGTATCAAATACTGCATGAACCTTATTTCGATAATAATATGGATTTTCCATTCCAATTATTTTTTCTACCTTGCAAAATTTATCTAACAGAGTATTAACCTGTTTTTGTTTTTCTTCTAATTGTTTCTCATAACTATAATGCTGTAGCTGACAACCACCACATTTATTTACAACCGAGCAATTTAATCTATTCGAAGTATTGTTTTTATCTGTTTTCATTGAAACCCCTTTTTATTATTTACTTATTTAGTCTTCACGAAATCTACTTTTTATTTTAGTTTATTACCAATATAACACAAAAAAATCTTTCTGTTAATTGTATTTATTTTAATCGCTTATTTTTATTATATTAAATATTTTTTAAACAGTTTTATTTTATTATTCCACAAAAATTAAGGTGATTAAGCTATTTCCTTAACCACCCTCTATTTTAATTAAATTTTTAAAACTAGGATATGCAAGACGTACTTTACAAGAGTCATTTTTGTATATATTTTGTTATTTCATCTATCAATCTTCCTCTATCTTGTTTCAATGTACCTTTTATTTTAACAATATTTGTCGGATGCGTCGTATCAAATATCATTAACTTTTTTGGTTCGAAATTTTCTAAAAGCGTTCTTATTTCTACTAATCTTTCTTTTTTATCTGAAGAAATATAATCGCCTCTTTTTACCATATTGTTTAACTCTGTTCCTTCAAAGATTGTTAGATTCATTGTAATAACCCTAGTTGTATTGAATTGATTAATCATTTTAGCAGTCGCAACAGCATTATCTATAGATTTACCTTTACCAGCCATTCCATACATTATAATAGAATTAAATGGTATTTTTGCTTTATTAAGTTTCTTTGCTTGTTTAATTGCTTCATTTACCGTATGATTTTTATTCATCAATTTTAATATATCGTCACTACCTGTTTCAAACCCAATATAAAGCATTCTAAGCCCTGCATCATGAAGAATAGAGAGTTCTTCTACTGAATATTTAGAAATATTTTTTATGGACGCATACGAGGCTACACACGCACAATATGGCAAATAGTAATGTATCATCTCCAGTAATTCCATCATTTTGTCAAATCCTATTGACATAGGATCTGCACCAGTTAAAAATACTCTTTCAGTATATTTATATATATTTAGCAATTGCATCTTTATATCAGAAAATGAAACTTCACAGTATTTATCATCTTTATACATTGAACAAAATGCGCATTTATTATATGAACATCCTGATGTTACCGGTAATAAAACAGTAGTCATTTCATCCTTCGGATAATAAACCGTATCATTTCTATACATACTTCCTCCTAAATTCTATATAAATACTTTCATTATTTTAAATACATTGAGAATACATTTTTCTCTTCTGTTTTTTGTATATGCTATTATTATATAAAGGAAATTTAGCATTTATTCATTTATTCATTTCTTCTTACTTCTTTGCCTTACCGTTTCATAAAACATAATTGAAGCTGCACACGCAACGTTAAACGAAGATGCTGAACTACTTGTATCCATTGGTATTGTAAACACTATATCGCTTATTTCCTGCATTTTATGTGATAATCCTTTAGTCTCATTACCAATCATGAATAGTATAGGAGATGTTAAGTTGCATTCATAAATTTCCTTATCTGCATGCGAACTTGTACCCATAACCTGTAAATCCTCGTATTGATGTTTTAATGCAGAAATCCAACTAATGATACTATCATTGTCTGCGATTCTAATAACTGGAACTTTAAAGAAAGACCCCATTGATGCAGCTAGTGTTTCAGGGTCATATAAATCAACTGCATGACCTGTAATTACAAGACATTCAACTCCTAATGCATCACATGATCGTATTATTGTGCCTAAATTACCTTTATTTGATGGTCTATCAAACAAGGCTAAAATAGGATTATCACTTAATTTGATTTGTTCTAAATTATCCTCTCTCATTTGTACGATAGCCATTAATTCTGATGTATCACTTTTACCACTTAAATCATTCATAAGAGTACTTGTCAATTCAAAATTTGTTTGTGTTTTTGTATTTGAAATAGTATCAGTTGCCCAAAAAGACAACTTCTTCTCAAATGAATATATAAATGAATTTACTGTCCATCCATTTTTAATAGCCTCATTTATATTACGAACGCCTTCAACAAAGAATTCTTTATATTTATATCTCTTATTTCTATTATTTTTTAAAACTTCAAACTTCTGATATTGAGCATTTTTTGAATATATCCTTTGTATTTTCATATACTGTAACTCCTTAAGTTTTTAATTTAAATGTCCAAAATATCACATGGTGTACTACTTGATTTATATCTGTTATCCATCATAGCTATTTTTTAGCTTTAAGATACATATTTGCCTTTTACCTACTTTAAATTTCTCAAGCCTTACATATTTTTCATTATTGAATTTTTGGCTCTTATCTGCAATAATTGCCACAACAGATTTATCTGATAATATAGGTAATAAATTTTCGAGCAATATATTTATTGCAACTGAATTCTTATCAGACCAACTTGCCAAATTGCCATATGGAACATCAGTTATAACAATATCTGCCTTAAAATTTTTATTTTTCAATATATCAGGAGCAAGTATATCTGCTTCAAAAGTATCAACATTAATTTTAATATCACTACTTCTAACAATATTTAAAAATTTATCAACACTTATCAATGCATCTAAATGAGATGACTTATTATATTCATCTATCATTTGTTTTATTTGATTTTTTCTCATTATTAATCCATCCTCTGATAATAAAGCCAAATTACTTTTTGAAAACATAATAGACTTCATACTAACATCAGAAGCGATAATGTTTTTTATTGTTTTAGCATTAAGTAAACCTAGCACTGTAAGCATATAAGAACCCCCACAACAAGGGTCATAAAGAGTTATATCTTTCTTATCTGTATAATGTAAGCATCTGCAAAATATCTCACCTGCTAATCTAACAGGAAAGTTAGGCATACCTGGTTTATGATAAAGAACTCTTCCGCTTGAAAAGTCAGCAAAATTATCGTTATTATAATATTTGTAATTCAAGTTAACCCTCCAATTTTAATTACAACATATTAACACGCATATCTACACGTGCAAGGTAGTTATTTCCATTTTTTAGCCCTATTTCTATCCTATCATACTAACAGGTGTATGACAAACAAAATGTCTATATATTTTATCTGGGTTGATATGATATTGATAATATAACACCACTTAAGCTTGGTGTCATATGTATGGCAGTTATAGGATTTCTACATACCCTTCTGTTCCATTTACACGAATTCGTTGGCCATCTTTTATCAGTTTAGTAGCATTTTCTACTCCGACAACTGCTGGCAAGCCATATTCACGTGCGATAACCGCTCCATGAGTCATCAGCCCACCTACTTCTGTGACCAGCCCTTTTATGGATACAAACAATGGTGTCCAGCTAGGGTCAGTAAAGGAGGTAACTAATATATCATCAACTCCTAACTCCGCATCTTTCAAGTTTAAGATGACGCGTGCTCTTCCCTCTATAACTCCAGAAGAAACTGGTAGACCTACGATAGCACCCGTTGGGATATTTTTTCGTTTATACTTACCTACAATAATTTCACCATCAGATGTAATAACACGTGGGGGCGTTAGTTTTTCATATAATTTATACTCATCTTGAGCTTTTTTGATTATCTGATAATCAAGTTTATTTGTTTGAACGACCTGGCGAAGTTCTTCAAAAGTGAGATAGTATATGTCTTCTTTTTTATGAATAACATTGTCTTGTACTAATCGCTCTGCTTCTTTCATTATAGCCTGCTTATAGACAAATAAGTGATTAACTATGGCATACTTTGGATGCTCACGATAACCGCTGAAATTTCGTATTATATCAATTACTTGTTTTGTTTCTTTTGCCTTTTGTTTTCCATCCGGTAATTGTTTCAATCTCTCCAGTAACTCTTTTTCCTTTTTCAAAGCTTCCTGTCGACCTTGCTCAAACTTTATATAACTGGCATTAGATTCAAAGTTCTTGATGTTATTAAGAATCATGGGAATAAGTGTAGATGGTTTTTCGCTCCAACGAGGTCTAGTAATATCGATCTCTCCGCTACATCGCATTCCGTATTTGCTAAGATAAGAATTGATAGCATCAATTGTTTCCTGACCACCATCAAAATTAATTATTGTTTCCATAAAATTATCATATTTATCATGTTTTAAATAATTAATTATTTCTGGATATAGGCGAATTACATCTGCCAAATCCAATAGCGCTAGCCCCATTTCCGAGGTAACATTATTTGATACTGATTGAGAAAGTATGTCTACTACATTCTTTTCACCTAACCATTCATTCATCTTTTCATTAATCCATAATGAAGCATTCGTAACACCCATAATCACACCCATGTTTTGTGGATTAAACAAACTCTTCTTTAATTGTTGGATATCTTCTAAAATAAAATCAAATAAATCTGATCCTGATTTGCTTTGGATATTTTGTTTTGAAGTTTCGATTAATAATTGACTGCTTTTAATCAACTCTGAAACAATTGCCGGATCATTTCCTACCTGTGTTTGAATATCCTCAGACGACATGCCCTTATTGCTTTTTTTAGAACTTTGTTCAGCTAATAGGGGAGTTATAAAATCGCACCTCTCAATGATGGTAACCAATGCGTCTTTCATAAGAGGGTCGTGTTGCTCCATATTATTTAATAAAACTTGTCTGCTATCTGGTGAAGCAAGTATATGTGCAACATCAACAAACAGCCTTCCACCACCTTTAAACATCTGTCCAGATGCTATTAACTGCCATATAGACAATCCTAGTGGCTTCATAGGGTCGGTCATCATTTGTTGGTGGCCTACTGATATATAGACATGATTTTGTTCATCATTTATTTCAGGGATTGGATATAAAGTAGTTATTGGTCTACTCTGAACAATATAAAATGTGTCATCAGCCAGACACCATTCTATGTCCTGTGGATATAAAAAATGTTCTTCAATCTTTCTGCCTATGTGCTCAAGCTGCAAAATTTGCTCATCAGTCAGCGCTTGACTATTCTGCATCCCAAATTCAATTTCCTGTTCTTTCGTGCCACCATCTTGTACAGCATAAATACCCAATGTCTTAGTAGATATCTTCTTTTGAATTATCTTTCCGTTGCATACTTTATAGTTATCAGCACTTACCATTCCTGAGACTAAAGCTTCACCAAGTCCGATGCTAGCGTCAATAGATATTACTTTCCTATTAGAAGAGACTGGGTCAGCAGTAAACAAAATTCCAGCCACCTGAGGGAACACCATCTTCTGAACAACCACAGAAAGGTAAATTTTACGGTGATCGAAGCCGTTTTTTATACGGTAAGTTATTGCTCTCTCAGTAAATAGGGATGCCCAACATTTGCTAACATGCTTTAGGATTGCATCCATTCCTACAATATTTAGGTACGTATCTTGTTGTCCTGCGAATGAGACTGTTGGTAAATCCTCCGCAGTTGCGCTGGATCGTACTGCATAGGCACTTTTTTCTCCAAGTCTGGATAGATTGCTCTTAATCTCTTCGATAATATCTTCAGGGATGTCTATCCCTTCGATGACTTTGCGAATTTCAATGCTAAGTTCACCAATTTTATCCCTATCTTTCACCTTAAGAAGTGATAACTTATCCAGTAATTCGTTTATCAATGATGTTTCATCAATAATTCTTTTAAAGGCTTTAGTAGAAATACAAAATCCATCTGGTACATGAACACCTTCAATTTTGGATAATTCTCCTAGGTTTGCACCTTTACCCCCAACAACCATGAGTTTTGTTTTATCAATGTTCTGAAAATCAAGTACGTACAAGCTCATATATTTACCTCCCTTTGATTCCATAATATAATTCCAACAATTCATATTAATTTCTATTGCATTATATCACTTGTAAATGAGAACAAATAGTCTATACTTACAATTTTTTATATGATATAATTAAAATGAAGAGAATTATATTTTATATTTGAATATATTTAAAAACAAAATATGGGAGACATCATGAATCAACAGAAGTATAGCATTTTTACAACAATTGCAATGATAGTTGGAATTGTAATTGGATCGGGTATATTTTTTAAAAGCGATAATGTTTTAGTTTATACAAGTGGAAATATTTTGCTTGGAATAATAGTGTTCGTTATTGCTGCATTTAGTATAATATTTGGAAGTTTATCTATATCAGAATTAGCATCACGAACAGATGTTGCAGGAGGTATTGTAACATATTGTGAAACATATTGGAATAAATCCATTGCATGTGCATATGGTTGGTTTCAAACCTTTATATATTATCCCACAATAATATGTGTAGTGGCTTGGGTTTCGGGAATTTATATTACTATGCTATTTGGTATAGAATCGACACTTGAAATTCAAGTTTTAATTGGTTTGATTGTTATTACTGTTTTATACTTAATTAATTTATTTTCATATAAAGTTGGTGGGTATTTTCAGAATGCATCAACTATAATAAAACTTGTACCATTAATTATTATAGCAGCTGCAGGAATAATTTTTGGTAATCCAATACCAGTAATACAAAATAATTTCAATACAGCGACACAAGTAGGTTTAAGTTGGGTTGCAGCAATTGGACCTATTGCATTTTCCTTTGATGGATGGATTGTTTCAACTTCAATATGTCATGAAATTAAAAACAGTAAGAGAAATCTTCCTCTAGCTTTAATTATTTCACCAATAATTATTTTAACAATTTATGTTTTGTATTTTATAGGCATATCTACTTTTTTAGGTGCTGATAAAGTAATGAACATGGGTGATACTCATGTTAATGAAGCAGCCATAAGATTATTTGGAGAAATGGGAGCTAGATTAATATTGACATTCATAGTTATTTCTGTTTTAGGAACAGTAAATGGCGTTATAATTGGAATGATAAGAATGCCATATTCTTTATCTATTAGAAACATGTTTCCTAAAAGCAGTAAATATAATGTTGTTTCAGAAAAATACAGTGTACCAATTAAATCAGGCATTATAACTTATATAATAAATATAACTTGGATGATAATTCATTATATTACACAAAAATTTAATATGCTACCAAATTCAGATGTTTCTGAAATTTCAATTGTTATAAACTATATAGGATTTATACTTATGTATATAGCAGTAATTAACTTGGCTCGTAAAGGTGATATTAAAAACAAAGTAAAAGGTTATGTGGTTCCTGTACTTGCTATAATAGGCTCATTGTTCATTTTGTATGGTGGTATGCAAAATCCGTTGTTTATATATTATGCTCTGTTTTGTATAACTGTTATTGTATTAGCTTTAGTTTATTATGAAAAAACTAAAAAATAAATGCAGGTACTGTATCTTTTACAGTACCTGCACATCAAAGGCTGTTGTTTGAGGTGGTATGCTCATAGTCATAAAATTTGCATGTTCTATTCTTACAAAATCACCAGGTCTTATATTTCTCAGTCTTATTATTCTTCCTCTCCTATCTCTAATATTAGTTGAATCTGTTATAATAAACCTCATTTGACTGTAGATGTCAAAAGGGTCACCTGTATACAAAAAACTATTTACTAGGTCAACATCCATTACTCTTCCTTCAGTAAAGGATGATTGCATACTATCATTTAGAACAGTTATGCTGTATGCTGTAGATTGAGGTGGAATACTTCTAGTCATTGCAACTGAAAAAACAGCATCTACTCTCATTCCCTCTCTTAAGTCTCTCAATAACATGGGTTGCCCAAATTGGTCTCTAATAATAGTATCTCGCCCAATAACTAAAGTTACAACCTGCATATTGAGCACATTAAATTCTCCCAAAACTCCATAGGAAATTGTCACTAATCCACTTCTGATATTTACATTCTCAATAAGTGCATCATTTACTCTTATAACATTGCTTCCTCGATTTCTCATCATCCTATCAGTAATAATATCTATAGTCCAATCCCTTAATCTTTGATCTTTTATTACATTATCCATTTTTACACCCCTCATGTCATATATAATTATATATATTCAAAAGGATTATAAAGGTTATATATAATACTATATTTTTTTTAATTTTACCCCAATGCTTGTGATATAAAAAACTAATTATTTTTAGATGAATTCTTATAAAATTTTATATTTCATCATTCGCCTGTTATATTTTTAAAATCATTTCATACTGAGCTACGATACGTTCAAATCCTAATTTCAACAAAAAATCTTCAGTAGACTTAGATATATTATCAACGTTAAGAACACTGATTTTATTTGAATCTGTATTTTTTATTAAATCAGTAATTATACATCTTGCAATCCCTTTACCTCTATAATACCTATTTGTTGCTATTTGAGGAATATCTCCTGTTCTTCTATCAATAATGCCATATCCTACAATAGCACTATCAAACCGTACAATAGAATATATTAAATCCTCTGCTACAGCATTGATTGAATCAATAGAATTCTGCCATGATGGCTTAATATCCCAAAACTCTGTTAATTGTTCCCAATCCATTTTGTTGACATGCTCAACTTTACAGGTTGTTATAGGGTTATACTTATTTTTATCTAACTGAAAACATGTAAATTCTCTTTGAATCTCGAACCCCTGTTTTTTGTAAAGCTGAATTGCAGATGTATTAGATTTAATTACTTCAAGTAAATATTGCTCTATTTGTCTTTGTTTAATTAATTCTTTGATATTCAAAAGCATATTATTAGTTATACCTTGTTTTCTATATTCAGCTATAACACCTGTACCTAGATCATAAACAGTAGGTTTCCCATTCCAACTTCGAAATCCATTCAAAACGAAACCTACTAACATCTCACCTTTAAAAGCTCCTATGGATAAATCCGGTACATAGCCTCTTCTTTTAAGCATTAATATAAACTTCCAAATAGGCAAATCTATTTTAACTTGGTAATCAGAAAATGCATCCAAAAATACTTTATGAAGTGATTCATTACTAGTTTTAGTTAAAAATTTATATTCAAACATTTATTATTTTTCCTTTCTAGTTTGTTCTCAGCCATAGATATTTTTATTCTTTATACAGGTAAAAAAATAGTGTTTTAATTATTTTACGCTAATCTTACAATATTTTCAATAAATATAATAATACAATAATTTTTAATTTCTTTTAATTAATTTAATAATGTAAAATAGGGTTTATTCTAAATTTACCTAGGACAAATACAGTGTTTGATTTCTCCTTACAGTACAATTATATCCTATTTATATAAACATTTCCATATTTATTATTTTAATACAGTGGAATTAAGCCAACCGATAAAAAAATCAGTTGGCATTCTAATTCCTCTTCTTTTAAAAAAAATACGCGTATATCTCATTGAGACAACTATTTTTTTCAATAGCTTTAAATCTTTCCTAATTCCTTTAAATCTTCTCTTAAAACTTTTAGTACATCCTCCCTTGCTTCAGTTAAAGGAAGTCTTACTCCTCCCACATTTACTCCTATTAAATTTAATGCTGCTTTTACCGGTATTGGATTTGATATTATAAATAAGTTCTTAAAGATATCTAATAGTTTTAGGTGTATCTCCATTGCCCTTTTAGTATCATTAGATACGAAAGCATCTATCATTTCCTTCATTTCTGGACCTACTACATGAGCTGCTACACTAACTATTCCATAACAACCAATTGACATTGCAGGAAGTAACATTGAATCATCTCCTGAATAAATTAAAAAATCCTTAGGGATGCGCTTTATTATTTCGGCAAATTGAATTATATTTCCACTTGCTTCTTTCAAGGCTACTATATTATCAATTTGAGCAAGTTTTTCTATTGTTTCAGGTAATAAATTGCACCCGGTTCTACCAGGTACATTATATAGCATAATTGGTAAATCAACAGATTTTGCAACTTCCTTAAAGTGACAATACAAAGAATCCTGATCAGGTTTATTATAATATGGAGTAACTACTAGAAGTCCATCAACCCCTGCCTTTTGTGCAGCCCTTGCATTTTCTATAGTAGTTTTTGTATTATTTGTCCCAACCCCTGCAATTATTGGAACATCTACACATGTCTTTATAATCTTATATAAATTTATTTTTTCATCATCTGTTAGAGTTGGAGCTTCTCCAGTTGTTCCTGTTATTACTAAAGCAGTATTTCCCTCCTCAACTAATTTAATTGCCAGTGAACCAGCAGCTACGAAATCAACTTTTAAATCTTCATCAAAAGGTGTTACCATAGCCGTTATCAATCTTCCCCATTTAACCATATCATTTCCCCTTTCAAAAAAATATTGTAATCCATTTTATGTAATAACCTAGTATTTGCTAACAAAAAAGAGTTTTCTGAATAAAATACAAGTATCTGATTACTGCGGTAGTCTTAGAAAATTTAAGGAGGAGTTGATTTTGGATAATTATAATGTAGCAATCGTAGGAGCCATGGGAGCTGTTGGCAAGGAACTTACAAAGATTCTAATTGAACGGCAATTTCCTATTAAATCTATCAAATTATTAGGCACATCTACTAACAGAAACAAAGAAGTAAAATTTAAAGATGAAATATTATATACCGAAGAAGCTTGTGAAGGAGCATTTAAAGATGTTGATATTGCATTCTTTTGTGTAGAAGCTGACATAAGTAAAAACTTATCCCCTATTGCAATTAGAGAAGGAGCTATTGTAATAGACAATAGTAATGCTTTTAGAATGGATGATAATGTTCCTTTAGTAGTTCCTGAAGTTAATCCTGAAAGTTTAAAAAATCATAAAGGCCTTATAGCAAATCCCAACTGCTCTACTATACAAATGCTGGTACCTTTAAAGCCGATACATGATAAATATGATATAAAAAGAATAGTTGTATCCACCTACCAAGCTGTTTCTGGTACTGGTAAAAAAGCAATTGATGAATTAAATGAACAAACAAAAAATTATGTAGATAAAAGAGAAATAAAGCATTCAGTATATCCTTTTCAAATCTTATTTAATGCTCTTCCACAAATAGATTTATTTCTTGATACTGGATACTCTAAGGAAGAAATGAAGATGGTCAATGAAACACAGAAAATCTTAGATGAAAAAATTAAAGTAACAGCTACAACGGTTAGAATACCTGTGTTTAGAGGACACTCTGAATCAGTTAATATTGAAACAAAATTACCTTTTACTATTGAGGAAATTAAGGATTTACTTGAAGATTTTTCTGGAGTTATTGTATTAGATAAGCCTGAGGAAAAACTATATCCTATGCCTTTATTTTCAAAGAATACCAGCGATGTTTTTGTTGGCCGTATTAGACGTGATTTTACCTTAGAGAATGGACTTAACATGTGGATTGTGGCAGATAACTTGCGTAAGGGTGCAGCATTAAATGCTGTTCAAATAGCTGAATCACTTATTAAACAGAAACTTATTTAGGAGGCAAAAAATGGGCATAGTTATTCAAAAATTTGGAGGAACTTCTCTGAGGAATTTAAGTAATCAAAGTAAATTTCTTAAACTAGTAAAAAAAGAAGTAGAAATTGGTAGCAAGCTTATAGTAGTGGTATCCGCAATGGGTAGAAACGGAGACCCTTACGCTACTGATACTTTAATAAATCAATTAGAGAATATAAGTACCACAATAAATCCAAAGAAGAAGGACTTAATTATGTCAGTTGGAGAAACCATTTCTGCAGCTCTAGTATCACATCTATTAGAAAGTGAAGGTTTATCTTCAGAAGCCTTAACTGGATTTCAAGCCGGAATAATTACAGATAATACTTTTAATATGAGTAAAATAATAAATATCAATACAAATAAAATCCAAGAATATCTAAATAATAATGATATTGTAGTCGTTGCAGGATTTCAAGGAGCTACAAAGGATTTGGAAATAACCACACTTGGTAGAGGAGGTAGCGATACAACAGCTGTTGCACTTGGAGGATATTTAAATGCTGAAAGAGTAGATATATTTACCGATGTGCCTGGAGTTGCTATTACTGATCCAAGGATAATACCAAACACTAGATATATTAAGAAAATTTCCTATGATGATATGTATAGATTCGCAATTAACGGAGCAAATGTAATTCATCCAAATGCGGTTTTGCTTGGAAAACAATATAATATACCTATAAGAATCCTATCGACCTTTATGGATGGTTCAGGTACACTAATTTCCAATGATAAAAGTGATTTAGGAATAATAGGATTTGGAATAAAAAAAACACATGAAAACAATTCAATTATATCCTTTATTTTTAATTGTAATTATAAGGATGAAATTAAAGAAGAATTAGATAAATTTTTATTAAATGAAAAAGAACATCTAATTAAATTAGAATATTTTAACGATAAAGCTTATATAGTAATTAAAAATAAAGTGCTCAATGAATTTTTACAAAGATTATATTCAAATTTCATCCAATAAAATAACGGTGCAGATTCTGCACCGTTATTTTATACTAGTAAAGGTTGATATTGTTTGCCTATTATTGCCGCTTCAATTGTTTCTTCAATTTTATCAAATTTAGCTATTAAAGAATTTGGTTTATTTATTGCATCATCCTGACCAAAAGGTACGAAGTATATATTCTTTGTATTTAATAATAACCCGATATTTTTAGCACTAGCTCCAAGTCCATCATTAGTTGCTATAGCTAAAACTAAAGGTCTTTGATTTCTTAAATGAGCTTTGCAAGCCATGGTCACTGACGTATCAGTTATTGCATTTGCAAGCTTTGCTGTTGTATTACCTGTACATGGAGCAACTACAAGAACGTCAAGTTTTAATTTAGGCCCTACAGGTTCGGCTTCAATTATAGTCTTAATTAATTCCTTACCAGTAATCTCCTTTAATTTATTTTTCCATTCTTCAGATGAGCCAAATCTTGTATCAAATGTATCCACAGCATGTGATATTATTGGATAAATATCTGCGCCCTTATTTGCTAAATCCTCAATTATTGGGAATACATTACTAAAATTACAGGATGAACCTGTTAATGCAAAACCTATTTTTAATCCTTCTATTGACATATCTATACTTCCAACTCCTCTATAATATTATAAATTGTGTCTTTAATAACCGTAGCGGCAGATACTGGTGCCACCTTCCCCGGAAGACCTAAAGCAGTTATAGTCTTTATCTCCAGTTCTTTTGCAGCTTCTAAATCAACTCCACCTGGTTTTGATGCTAAATCAATAATAATACAATTACTATTAATGCATTTTAGCAATTCTTTATTTAATATCATCTGGGGTATAGTATTAAAAACAACGTTCATCCTTGGTAAATATGTCTTTAATTCTTTTAGGTGTATTGGAATATAGCTATAATTCTTTATCCAAGCAAGATCATTATAGTTTCTTGCTTCCACATGTACATTTGCTCCAATTCCATATAGCATCTTTGATAAAATCTTTCCGATTCTCCCAAAGCCTAACACTATAACATTGGAGTTATGAAGAGTAGCAGGCATTTCTTCCATTGCAACTTGAATAGCTCCTTCAGCTGTTGGTATTGCATTTAAAATCTGCATTTCTTCTCTTTTAAAATAATCAGCTGATTTAAGATTCCTTTTTTTTAGTTTTTTTTCATGTTCAATACTAAATTTTCCACCCATAATCATTTGCTTTTCAGATATCAAATTAAATACCTTATCAATTTGAATTACTTCATTTGAAAACGGGGCATTTACGTTTATATTATCAGTAGAAAATGGTAATGGAGCTATAATAACATCAGCATATTCAATTGCTTCATTTAAGCTTACTGGTTTGTCTTTATACTGCTCCAACTTGTCAAACCCATAAATACAAACATCATTTCCGTCTTTCACTAACAAATTGCCAAGCTCTAAACTTCTCTTATCTCCTCCTAATATGGTATATTTCAATCCCATATCGCTCCTCCTTATAGAGTTTTTCACACTGTTATATCTTATGCTAAAGTGGAGTTTCCGTGAACCCATTTAATTAACATTATTGTTGATATACAAACAGGTGAAAGAAAATGAGTTATATAAATTTATAAAAACATACTTTGAATTTACGTTACAATTATAAAAGTATTAAAAAGGAAAGAGTTGATCATCTCACTCTTTCCTTTTTGTTGTTCTTGTTTTGAATTAGTTATTTTTTGCCTAATAAATCAATTTTTATTCCCAATGAATTTTCTGTTGCTCTTGCTCCTACCAAACGACCTGAATTGTAAGCCCAACTCTGTGCTGCTCCTTCAATCGTATGAGCATAATGATCTGAATATAGTCCACCTGCATCCGCTCCTGCAGCATATAGATTTTTAATAGGTGTATATCCATTTTTTGCATCATCTAAAACAACTTGGAAATTAGCGTTGATTCTTGCTCCTCCAACTGTACATAAGTTATTTGGAGTAATTTGGAATGCATAGTACGGTCCACTGCTCATTTCGTACATTAATTCTCCATCCTTGCCATACATAGTGTCAACACTATTTCTTGCATCTTCATTGTATTTATCCATTGTTACTTGTAATATTTCAGGATCCATACCTGTAAGTTCTGCTAATCCTGCCAAATCATCAGCTTTCTTTACATCACCATTATCTACCATTTTACCTACAATCTCTGTCAGCTTATTCCATCCTTTGTGAAGTGGTGTAATATCAGGCATAGGTCCCATTGCTATATTTTCTTTCATGCCAGCCGCTGCTGCGCCTTCATTTTCTAAAGTATTTAATAATTCCTCATTGTATATAAACCATCCATAACTTCCTTGAGCTACTAATGCATTTGTGCTTAAGGCTCTATCATAAACTATACCTTCATTTGCATAACGAAATCCATGTGCATCTAACCAAGGGATAATCGGCATATATGCTACAGAGTTAGTTGCCTGATAAAGGTCCATGAATTCATAATCTCCTTGAATCTTTGAACCTCCAGCTACATTAAATGTATGTAATACCATAGCTTCCATACTTCGAGTTGCCGCACCTTGACTCAGTGCCATATTAATTCCATCGCCAACATTGGTATTATATCCTGAAGCGTTTACCGATACACCGTTTAATGCTTCTTTTACCATTTCATCATTGCCCACGAATCCACCTGATGCTAATATAACAGAATCCGCATTCACTTTATAAGTTGTGCCATCTTTACCTTTTGCTATTACGCCTGTTACTACTCCATCTTTTGCTATAAGTTCGTTAGCCGGTGTTTCAAAATATACTTCAGCTCCATTCTCCTGTACAATTCTATCTAACATTGCACCTAATTGCTCTGAAGTCTTTGTATAGTCATCGTATTTATGGTAACCGTTAGTACCTTCTGCATGACTTTGCTGAACTGCTACATCCATTTTGTGGAATATAACTCCTCTTTCTTCTAACCAGTCTGCTGTTGTATGAGATAAATCTAAAAACTGCCTTACTAAATTTGCATCAGCTTTCCAGTCCATTTCATTCATCCACATTTCAAATATCATATCAGTATCTAATTTTTCATGTCCTAGCTTACGAGCTTGTTCACTGTCAGCAGCAAAGAATCCACCGCCATTTGCAGTTGTTCCTCCCGGTATTGCAGCTTTTTCCAATACAATAACCTTTGCACCATTCTCAGCTGCTGTTACGGCTGCAGCTACACCTGAACCGCCTGCTCCAACTATTACTACATCCGCTTCTAATTCCTTTTCTCCAGTTACAATCTCCTTGATTACTTCTTTAGTAATTTGTTCTTCACTAGCTCCTGCAGATAACAAAGCAGCCTTTACAGCTTCTTTTATACCATTGCTTGCGCCCGTTGCACCTGATATAGAGTCTACTGCAACAGATTGAAATTCAATTATACTATTAGGAATTTCAGTAATTGCATTAGTAGCTATATTTTCAGTTTCGCTATGGCTTACTACTTCTATATCAGTAATCTTATCAACATCAACTGTAACTTTAACCTTTATTGGTCCGTTGAAACCTGCTGCTTCTCCTTCATAAATACCTGGAGTAAATATACTTTCATCTTTTATTTCTTCATTTGCTTGTTCTTGACCTTCTTTTGAAGTCTCTTTAGGTACACAACCACTTAGTATCATGCTGAAAACTAATAACATGCTAAGTGATAGCATTAAAGTTTTTGTAAAAATGTTTCGTTTCATTTTATCCTCCCAAATAATATAATAGATAAATTTTGTTATTTATTTATCTAATTTGATTATAAGGTTGGTAGTCACTACCAGGTCAAGCAATTAATCAATATAAATCTAATTAAGAAAGCTTTTAATTACTTATTTTATTGGAACCCAAATTTCAAAGTATCGTATTACACCTTTTGTTAAAACTTCTTCATTTATTATCCAACCTATTATATCGCCGTTTAATTTTAGTCCTTCTTTTTTCATATAATCTATAACATAATTCAATGACTCAGCAATTAATGCATCATCTGTGATTTTTAAAATTGTATGAATACACTTTTTAGAGGGATAAATTTTTCCTAATGTATTATGTAATTTATTTATAACATGCTTATATTTAGTGTTAACGGCATATCCAAAATGAATATCTTGCCCTACTTTATCGCCAAATTGAGATATGTGTACGGCAAGATATACAAATGGCAAATATTCTAAATATTTCCTAGTTGTATCTAATATCACTTCATCAGTTTGAAATTCATCATTTTTTTGGTTATAATATAATAATACTTCCGGACTATCTTCAAAATTTAATTCACCAACAAAATTAGTATATTCAAAGGACTTTTTCAAATCTTCAACTCTCATTAAAAGATTTTCGTAGTATATACACTTTTCCTTTATGTCTTCAGTTTTCTCATTAAGTTTTCCCAAGACACTTCTATTATCAATCTTTAAAATATCAAGTGATTCATCAAGAGTGAATTCGTAACCTCGGTAAAATTTATATGCCACTATTTTATTTAAATCTAATGTATCATAATACTTATAATTATTAATTTGATTACGCTCAGGTTTAATCAATCCTATACTATCAAAATATCTAAGGGTTTCAACTGATACTCCTAGTATTTTTTGTACATCTCCAGACTTATACTTCATTTTACCTCCTCTATATATTTTTTTCTTACTTACTTTTTCACGAAACTCCCTTTACGAAAGAGTTTAAACAATAATTATCCAACTTTCAAACAATCGGTATATAAATCTCTACCAAACGCTTGTCTCCTTGCATTTCCAATAGAGGATAATGCTCAAAAGAAAACCTATCGTCAAGTTTATACCCAATATTTGGAAGCCATTTTGTGTACATATAATACCATGCTTTGCGGTATTCACTTGAATCTACCATAAAACTTCCGACCCCATACAAGCCTTCCGAAAGAGTGAGCACACTAATATCTCCACTGATTGCAATATTTCTATCAACAGACATACAGACACTGAGCCGCAAATTTTCTTCGTCAGTTTCGTTTCCAAAATCATGATAGATAACAAACCATCTTGAGTCTACTGAAATTAGCTTTCTTTGATTCGCCCAATGATAGAGCTTGTAAAACAAACGAGAAAAAAGTTCGCTGTCTCCTTTGTATGATCCTGTATATCTAGTATAAATGAGATTAGTTGCCTTCTCACTTCGTATCTCAATATTTAGTGGCTCAATACTCATATCCAATCCATTGAAATTCTCTTCAATAGAATTAATCTCATTTATGACACCATTTATTTTTCTATAGCTGCTAGCACTAATACCATATTTAAGTTTAAAAGCCTTAGCAAAAGAGGCTTGACTAACAAATCCTACACTCATGGCGATGTCAATTATTGGTCGCTCCTTATCTGCCAAAAGCATATAAGTTGCCTTCTCCAATCTTATCCTTTTAATAAATCTATACAAGCTTTCTCCTGTCACAAACCCAAATATCCTTTGAAAATGATACTCACTAAAATTGGCTATTTGAGATAACTGTTTAATTGTAAGGTGTTTATCTAAATGATTTTCTATATAGTCTTGTACTTTATTAATTTGTTCAACATAAGGATTCTCATCATTTATATGCATATGACGCTCCTTTACTCTTTTGATATATCATATCATATAAAAGACTACTTCATCAATTCAAATCCTTACAACAATTATGATAATTTAACTAATCCATCCCTATTATTTTTTCTTATAACCAACCTTAATAATATAACCACCTTGATTTCCCCCTCTTGGACCAAGCTCTACAATGTAATCACATGCATTAATCATTTTGAGATTATGTTCAATTATAATAATAGTTGCACCTTTTTCTTTCAATTCCATTAAAACTGCTATAACCTTTTCAGCATCTTCCTCATGTAAACCAGTAGTTGGTTCATCTAAAATATAAAGGATATTTTTACAATCTTTTTTGTATAATTCTTTAGCTAACTTAATTCTCTGTGCTTCACCACCTGATAAAGTAGAAGCACTTTGACCAAGCTTAAGATAACCTAAACCAACTTTATCTAACATCGAGAGCTGTCTAACAATCTCCTTTTCTTCTTGAAAAACTTCTATCAAATCATGAATTTCAAATTCAAGAATATCTCCTATAGACAAACCCTTTCTTTTAACCTCTAACACCTCTTTAGAATATCTTTTACCATGGCATTTATTACAAGTAACATAAAAATCATCCATATAATGCATGTTCACTGCAACCTCTCCAAGACCACTACACTCTGGACACTGACCCTTTTTTGAATTAAAGCTAAAAAATTCTTTTGACAGGTTTTTACTTTTTGCTTGTTTAGTTCCTGCATAGCATTTTCTTATTAAATCAAACACCCCAGTGTATGTGCCAGGATTAGATCTTGAATTGCTACCTATTGGTTTCTGATTGACATAGCAAACATCTTCAAATACTTCTACTCCAGTTACTTGCTGTAAAGTACCCATCTCCTCAACAGTTCTTCCAAGTAATTTCATGATATAAGGATATAAAGTCTTTGATATAAGGCTACTTTTCCCAGAACCACTTACACCTATAACTGCTGTTATCATTCCAATTGGTATTGCTACATCAACACATTTTAGATTATGAGTTGTAACTCCCTTAAGTTGAATAAAAGAATTTTTACCATTCTCTATATTGTAATCCTTAGATAAGTCATTTACAATTTCAATAGCATTAAAATCATCGTTATAACTATGTAATTCAAGCTGTTTTTCAATCTCTTGTCGGTATTTTACAGATATTAGTTCTCCACCATATCGTCCCGCTTTTGGTCCCATTTCAAAATGCATATCAGCAATCGTCATAAAGATTTTTTTGTGTTCGACAAGAATAACCGTATTTCCATGCTTTTTCAAATCTGTGATAGTATCCATTAAAAACCTATAATCCTTAGGATGTAATCCTTTTGAAGGTTCATCCATGATATAAAGAATATTGGACAAACCTGTCCCAAATTGCGTTGCTAATTTCAGACGCTGAGCTTCTCCACCAGACAAACTAGGCACACTTCTATCAAGGGTTATATAACTTAACCCTACATCTTGTATCCATTTTAGTCTTTGATTTAATTTAATAAAAAGCATCTTGGTCTTATCATGCTGGTCCTTCATAAGCTGCCCATATATTTTATGACACCATACGCGTAACTGGTCAATACTAAACTTCATAACCTCAGGATATCTATATCCATATATATTAACCAACCTGCCTTCCTCTCGTAGGCGTTCACCTTGACATTGACTACATGTTTTTTTTGACATATATCGCTTTATCTGATCAGTCATTGTTGTAGATTTCGTATCATGAATTAATCTTTGAATAATATTAACAGCACCTTCGACAGGTCTTGTGATGACACCGCTTCTTCCATTTAAATTCTCATATGACAAGCTTACTTCCCGTTCATTTGAGCCATAGAAAAACTGTTGTTTAAATTCATCTGGTAATTTTGAAAATGGTAATTCTAAATCTACATTTAAGTCATCGGCTAAAGCCAAAATCTCTCCTCTCATCCAATTAGCATTTGGTTTCTTTCTATGTTTTCTTAAATTACCATATAGTGATGAAGCACAGTCTAGCAAAGATTTATCTGGATATTCAACAATTTTTTCTTCATCAATCTGCATTTCTACGCCTAAACCTTTACAAATTGGACACATATAATCAGGGTTATTATAGCTAAACAGTTGAGGAGTTCTATCTAATAGAATCTCACCACAACCTTTACAAACATTTGAATCATCAATAATTTTATGACATTTTGGACATAATCGCTCGCCGATAGTTACAAATAAAAGCTTCAGAATATCTGCTATCTTAGTAACTGTTCCTACAGTAGACCTTGGATTAACTCCTAACGTTCGTTGTTCAATCGCTATGGCCGGTTGTAACCCTGTTATCTTATCAACATGCACATCAGAAAATGTATCATTTAACATTTGATTTGAGAGAACCAGATCCATAAACTGTTTTTGACTCTCAGCATAAATTGTGTCAAAAGCCAAACTAGATTTGCCACTACCACTAACACCAGTAATTAAATTAACACTATTTTTAGGAATTGATACAGATACATTTTTTAAATTATGAATATGTGCATTGTGTATATGTATTTCTTGGTCATCATATTCATCTTCTACAATATCAGCTAACTCAAGTTCACCACAAAACTCAAAATGCTCATCCCTTATAATTGCGTCCTGCAAAAGTTCTTTAGACGATATATCTATCTCTTTTGGTTTATCAAAACTTTTATATGTCGTCCAATGTGATACCCAAGGAGGTAGAGTAGCTCCTTCTATTTTGTCTACTAATGGTTGATAAAACATAATTTGAAAAATTTTCGTCCCTGGAAAACCATCAAAACTATTGACATCAATAATGCCATTATGATAATCTACCTGCTCTACTTGTACAACTGTTGACCCTATTGGATTTGGTCGAACCGGCGATCTTGTTGCAAATATTCCCATTTTGGGTGCATTATTATATGGAGGACTGCACATTCTATTCTTTCGAAACGAATCTTTGTCAAAACGGTGAAACCACCACAACACTCTAATATAATCACCTTTTTTAATGATATGAGCATTATCAGGACAGTACTCAATTTCTTTTAATATTTTTTTCTCAAGTTGAATGACTGTCCTATTTTCATACACTTTATATTCGCCAATGAAATTATCTAAATAATTTATACAGAATCTATTTTTAGGTTCTTTTGCTTTAAGCACAACTTCTTCAGCAGGATAATAGGGCTTTATATCAATTAATTGTCCTAAAGTCTCTAATGTTTTTGATTCCACATTCTTTTTTTGTGTATACTGTATATACTTCTCTGGTATTTGAAGTATAAGTTGACCCATCTTTTCATTTATTTCCAAAATTTTTGTTACATATAATTCAATTCTATCTTCCATAAGAAAATATAGCATGCAATGAGAAAACATATCCAACTTATTCAATGCTTTTTCATATCCTGTATGTAAATTAACAAGAAATGCATTGTTTTTATCATCTATATCTACTGTTCCAATTTCCAACCACTTCATAATAAATCCCTGCTTTCTTAATTATTTAAAATCATTATATCATTTACTGATTAGAAATTCTTTTCCATTACTGCTAAATTATCAATACAATCTGAATTATAAAAAACCGCTACAAATAAAACAAAAAGAACTAATAGAATAATTCTAATCAGTCCTTTTTTAATAATCTTCAATTCGCCAATCGGTACTTTATGTCACGAAAGTTAGTTTTATTCTATTAATGTTTTTCTCTTCCATCCGTGAGTTTTATATATCAATAGACCATAAAGGCACACTATTAAATTGCTAAAACTCATAGAAAACCAAATGCCGGAGGCTCCAAAATTAGAGAAATTTTTAAATATTAATATCATTGGCAACCTGACTGCCCAAAGTCTTCCTACCTCCATGGACATAGAATATTTTGTATTTCCTGAGCCTTGAAATATACCTTGGAATACACTGAACATACCCATCAAAGGCATTGAAAATGCAACATATTTCATATAAGTCATACTTTGAATAATTACCTCAGGCTCATCTTTAGATTGAATAAAGAAATCCACCATTTGTTTGTTGAAAATAAATATTAATGTACCACCAATACTTCCTATGCATAAGGCAATTTTTGAAGCCTTGATAAAGCTTTCTGTCGCCCTATCAAGTTGGTTAGCTCCTAGATTTTGACCTACAACTGCTGTAAGAGCTGCACCAACTCCCATAGCAGGTTGCATTACCAAACTTGTAACTCTATTTACCATGCCAAATGCAGCCATTGTAGCAGTTCCATATGATACAATAAATCCATTTAGAAACATAAACCCAATGGATGCGCCTGCTTGTCCAATAGATGCTGGTAGTCCGACTCTTACAATTTCTTTTAGTATGTTTTTATTAACTTTAAATCCCCTAAAATTAGGTTTTAAAGCATTATCTTCTTTAAGTATAATTCTAACTCCTAACAATGCCAATACCATCCTTGATAATACTGTAGCCCAGGCTGCACCTTCTATACCCATATTTAATGTAAATATTAACACTGGATCTAATGCAACATTTAATAAAGCGGATATAGCGCTTAATATTGTTGGAGTTACAGTATTTCCCTGTGCATTCATTATAGAATTTATATTAAAATATAAAAACATAAATGGTAAATCCAAAAATGTTATTCTTAAATATATATTTGCTAAATTAGCGAATTCACCTTCACCACCCATAAGTTTAATTATATATGGACTTGTAATAAATCCAACTATGGTAAACGCAATTGATAGCAAAAATGATGATACCATTAACTGAGTAGTATATTCTTTGGCTTCTTTATACTTACCTGCACCCAGCAACTGGGAAAGTAGGGAGGTTCCTGCAACTGACAATCCAATTCCTAAAGCAACAAACAGAAAGTTTATTGGCCAAACGAAAGAAGTAGCTGCAAAATGAACTGAAGAAATCTTACTAACCCAAATCCCATCTACCAAGTTATATAATGTCTGTATTATACTATTAATCATAATTGGAATGGATAAGGTCAACAACACCTTATACATACCACCCTTTTGTATTAATTCTGATTTATTCTGTATCACTAGCCAGTCACCTTTCTTAATTAATTCTGGAACCTGGCATAGCCAGATAGTTCTTCAAAACAAATCTATTATACCATGATGAAGAATAAATACCAATTATTCATCTCTAATTTTATCAACAAAGAATGCATATCTTTTATACTTAACCGAACTCCAAAAAAGATAATAAAAAATCGCCCTCTCTACGTAAAGAAAGGGTACAATAGCGAAAGCTATGGTTTTAATAATTGGCAATATAATATCCGTCCAATCACTCGTTTTGATATATACCCATTAACTTGAATTTTTAAACACATGACTGAAAGTTCTAAATTATTTCTTCAGTATATTAACTCCGGCATAATTAATTAACTCCCTTGCCTTTATCATAAATTCCTATTAATCTATTTGATTATAAATAATACTTAAGTCGAAATATATTAATGATGCGTTTTAAAATCTATTAAATTGTAAGTTCATCTCACCTTCCCCTGAATTATCGACATTCTCAAATGTTAAAGTCCACTCACCAGTTATTTTATCAAAACTCTTTACTTCTTTTAAAGGTTTATCTGAATCAACTTCTCCACTCCATTGTATGTCTCCATTTGGATCTTTAAGTTCAAATGTAACTATACCCTTAGTAAGATTAAGATTTATTTCTAATTTCATTCCTTTAAAATCATCTTCAACATTATAACTATAGGTATCCGTAAATTCAGAGCCTTCCTTAATGCTATAATGTGCTGAACTTTGATTTCTAACTATACAGCCTGTCATCGCTAAGAGAAATACCCCTATTATGATAATAAATGTTAACTTTTTTTTCACTACAATTCCTCCTTTGATTGAACATAAATCTACTTATATTCATTATACAAATAACTTTATATTTTCTTCACCTTTACAGAATAAAGAAGAACAAACCGCATAAGGTAAGAACGCTAGAAGTCTGAAGGCATAAAAAAAGTACCAAGCAAGACCAAGCATCAGGATATAATTTTTTATAGACCCATTCTTCAAAAATAGCAAAGTGAATACGGCTAGTAGTACTGAGAAGGGTATGGAGATGATAGTACAAATCATAATTTAGAATTTAGATTTATCATAGTTATAAGGAATGCTTGTTCCAACAACTACATCTTCAATCTTTTCAATTATCAACCAGTCATCCATATTTCCTTGATGATCAAAATCCAATGGAGTAATCTTCTTCACATTTCCGAATTCTACAAGACATAAACATTTCTTATGCCAACGGTCTTTTTGTTTTTGTGTCAAGTTCAGCTTTTCCTGATTTTCTTCAAGTATTTTATTAATCTCGTCTTCTGTAAGTTTTACATAATTCTGTACACTTTTAACAACAGCAGTTGCTGAAATTTGACCTGAACCCTTTTCCATAAAATACAAGGAATCCCTCTCAAATACCCGGCTATGTGGAATCTTTCTTCCTGCTGCACCACGAATCACCATAGTTTTTGTTCCTTTTGAAATTTTATCCAGTACTTTCTCGCCTCTTTTACCTGCATTATCGCAATAAACTAAATGTACCATTATTCATTTTCCTTTCTAACATAAAATACTAAACTCTTAATAATTATACCTCTCTTTTTTGTACAATAAAGAGAGGAGTAATATAGTAATAAAAATATATATTCTTATATATATTATATATCCAATTCGCTCACTTTTTTAGGATTTTCTCAATAGCATTCACATCCAGTAAGTTTACAGTTACGAATTCACCTTTATAAAACGTACCCCAATTATTGAAAACACAAGGTAACTCCTTGGCCTTTTCTAGCGTATCCACTTTAACAAGGGACAACGGAATATTATTTGTTTCACAGTATTGTTTTATTTCGTTTATCTTTTGATAGATAAATGGGCATTGCATACTATAATATACGGTTAACTCTTTTTTCTCTATTTTATGAATTTTGGTATTTTTTGTAAATTCTGGAGTTGTTCCGTCAAAGGAAAGTGCAAGAAGTTCATAGCCATCATCAGTTGTATCAACAACTTCAAATCCATATTTATTGGCAAATTCCTGATTGGAAAGCCAATTCTTCTGTTTTTTTGATCCAAGCATACAGATACCAGACTTGCCCTTTTCTTTTGCATCGGCAATACAGTACTCCATCAGTGCCTTGCCATATCCCTTTCCTTTATACTCACCTAAAACCCATAGGCAATATATATAATAATAATTGTCTCCAACGATAGGCACCCATGCTGTTTTCAGCGGTGCATACTCGATAAACACGGTGGCCTTCGCATTTAATTTTCTAAATACATGACCTTCATTTAATCTATCTACAAGCCACTGTCTCTTTGCTTCAACACCCGGATGGAGCTTTTTGCTACGAATAATACAACATAAGTGTTCAGCTGCTAAGTTATCCGGTGTTAAGTTTATAAATTCATTCTTCATAGCCTGTCCTCTCTAAAATATATTTAATGACGAAATAAACAAACGGCAAATTTTTGCCACTTATTCATTGTAGTTTTAGTATTTATTATCATCAATCATTTCTATAGCATTAACAGGACATAATTTATAACAAATCCCACAACCGGTACACTTTTCAATATTTATAATAATCTTATCTTTAAATTTTATAGCAGGACATTTTGATCTTAAACACATTTTACACTGTCTGCATTTTTCTTGATTAACCTTATATTTCATATAAACCTTCTTTTAAATTATTCTTACATGTTAGTTTACGACATATGTCATTATACTTTTTTATTAATCATATGTCAATAATTTGTAAAAATGTTAAAATAGCGAAGTTGTATTATAAGTATACAATAAGTTCTTGTTTCATTTCAATCACTCCTCATATTGTTATTTCGGCACCCTGCTTTTACTTTGGAAAATTCCAATAGATTTCTACCACTTATTATCTTAAAAGCGGCATAAACCCTGTTAATTTGTTTACCTTTTTCTTTTCTCCATAAATAGCTATTCCCAAATAAGTGTACTCCTGTTCCGGTACGCATGCTGCCTTTGCTATATATTCACTATATACATTGCAACATTGTGCCACATCAGAAAAATCAACAACCACTAAATCACTATACTCCGGGGCATACAGTCGTTCCCTCAAATCCTTTAAGATGTCCTTATTTCCTTTCAGCATTGAAATAGGTATTGTTATTATGCCCAAATGCGATTTACGAGTAGCATCAGAAACATCATCTCCAACCTGCTCTGGTATATGCTTACCCAAAGTTACACCTAAGATTGCAGAAGTATTGGCTATGACCCCAATTGGTAGTTCTGAATCTATAATCATTACACATTTCATATCGCAATCATTCATTTTTAAATTCTCCTTTGTTTTAATATCTTCTTTTCTATCCATGTAAATCATTTATGCAATTATCAATTACAAATATCCTTGAAAATGTTCATATATTGTTTTGGTGTCAGGCCAATAAACTTTTTAAAGAAATTTGAAAAGTGACTCTGGTCGGTAAAACCTGTCTTTAATGCCACATCAATGGGTAATTCACCTTGTTCCAAAAGCTTTTTTGCTTTATTGATGCGTATCGTTTCCAAATAGCTGTATGGAGAAATTCCTTTTTGTTTGGTAAAAGAACGTAGTAAATAGTATTTGCTTAACCCGGTTAGATTACTTAAGTCGTCTAATGTGATATGATTCATGTAATTTTTTTCTAAAAACTCAGAAATAGTCTTGGCTTCTATACTTTGTTCCGATTTTGATGATGGGACTTCCTTTTCTGTATATTCATCAATTAACTGCTCTAAAAGCAAAAAGAATATTTCTTCTTTTCTAAAATCCTTCTCCTCCTGCATAATTGCTAAATGCAAATCTCTTAATATCGAAATCATTTCACTATGAAAAACAACTGGTGTTGTAAAACAAGGTAAATAGTCCCTTCCTGTTATTTCAAAAACTGCTTTACCCATAATTTCCGGTTGAATATTGATACAGCGATAATTCAGCGTTTTTCCATCGATTTGTTCGCAAATATGATTATCTCCGGGATTGAACAGTAACAAATCTCCAGGTTCTATGGTATACTCCTTGTTTTTACAGGATAAATACCGACACCCATTTTCTATAAACCCAATTACATAATACTCGTGAAAGTGGTTGGGGAATTTTTGCATAATCCCTTGAAAATGATATGCTTCTATTTTTAGTTCAGCGTCAAATTTCACTGTTCTTATTTCTTTTGACAAGGGTTTACCTCCTTCCTTATGATTTGATATCTAATGTAACACATAACTTTGAATCATTCTTGTATGATATTGCTCTTTGTTAATTGTTTTTTTACATGATACTTACTTTAGATGATAACCCTTTGATACAAGTTACGGTAATTATTAGAAAAGAGTAATCCTGTTCCACAACGATGTATACAAACAAAGACATCAAGATTTTCTGTCCTAATGCCTTTGGATTAATGTCTGAAATTTCTAGGGTGAACCCCCGAGTTCGTTAAAATCTTCAAATGTATTTAAGTGATTTCTTATAAGGTCTATATCAATTATATTATACTAAGAATAAATAGCTGTATAAAGAAACATTCTATCCATCGTATAAAATACACATAACATTTCCTACATAAACTCTACCTCTAAAGGTAAACAAAAAGTATTATATATTTTTATCATATCTATTAACATGATTAGTTTTAAGACTTGGCCTTTTGGACAATCAGTTGCATCCTTACTATCCTGATTAAAATATCCTTTATATCTCTTTATCAAGGTTATCTTCCAAATAATCTACTGCTTCAGTTAATCTTGATATCCATTTCATCATATCATCTCGTTACAATCAAAAGTATATAGTTTATTATAAATATAATCCTCTCTGCTATTTCATATGCTAAATTCATTGTATTTTGATCAACGCTTTTTTCATATGTTATAATTCCTTCCTTAAAGTCGTTTAATAATATTATATCCTTACTCGTTAAAACAGCTATGATTTTCATAGCCATTTTAAATGTAAATTATTGTGAAATTTTTTCTATATCAGTGACAATAAGTTGACCATCAGATGTTTCATAATAATGAACCTTAACTTCATCATCCTGTTGGAGATTTAAATTTTCGAATTTTTCTCGAACATCATCAGTCAACATAAACATTTTTGGTGGTATTGAATCTGGCACTCCGCTAATTTTAACCTCAAAAAAATTCACATCAGCTAATCCATTAAATTTTCCTGTATCGATTTTTATATCTTCTGTAACACCTTCTTCGTCTTCTGTAACTGAATCGTTATTTTCTGGTGCATTTTCGTCTTCTTGTTCAATTTCTTCCTCAATCTTTTCTTTAGGATTGTCATCATCAAATTCTTCTATTATTTCATCCGTATTTTCCGGAACTGTTTCATCTTTAGGAGTAGCACACGATGTAATCAATGCTATAACTAATACAGCAGATAATAAAACTATATTTTTCATATTTCACCTCATTTTACTATTCATTTATACTTATCATTAGACGAAATTTATATAAAAAGTGTTCCAACAATGGTATTATAATATATCTAATATTTCTCCAATTACATTCTTTTGCAGTACTTTATTATGACCTGAAATACAAATATCAAAATCCATATTCTGATATTTTTCCAATGTTCTAATATACACTTCCTTTTCACAATAAATACTGGGTACAATCTCATTCATGTTGTCACCGATATTATCTGCAAGTACAAGTACTTTATCTTCTTCATCTAAAATACTTATTGAATCCAATGTATGCCCGGGAGTATGAAATAATCTAATTTTATCTTCAGTAAAATACAATTCATTTTGAAAAACTAAATTAGGGAGATACATTTCCACTTTACCAAAACAATAGTTGTTATTTTTATTCATCATATTTTCCCACTTCGATAAAATCATATCCCTGCATAGTTTATGTGAAATTATCATACAATCTTTAAACGAGCCATTTCCCCATACATGATCCCAATGGTAATGCGTATTTATAACAATTGTTTTTCTATTGTCATCTTCTATGTACCTTTTAATATGATCAATACTTAATGATCCTAATCCAGTGTCTATTACATAATTGTTCTTTCTGCCTTTTATTAAGTATATATTTAAATCCCAGTCCAAATCATCATGTGTAAATAAAATTCCTCTGTTTTTAATTTTTTGAATTTTCATACATACCCTCCTGTTAAATCACATAAAATTTAACTAAAACGAACCTTTTTCAAAATACTCATGATCCCACTTCTCAGGAATAAAGCTTAATTTCTAATTAGTATAGGTTCAATAATATCATCTAATAGCGTGTTATATACTTCTTTCAAAGAATAATCATGACGTAAAAATTTATTAATAATATATGGACTAAAGTATATAGATAATAATTGAAAAATCACCTTTTTTATATCTGTATCAGATTTAAATTCATTTGCTTCAATTCCTTCTTTCAGCAAAATTATAAAATTTTCTGCTACAGTAGGCATTTCTAATTTTGAAGAGTTCTTAATTAAATCTTCATAGTTCGGAAACTGATATAAAAAGTCTGCTTTTGTATATTCTACATCTTTAATGATATTCTTATCACGCCTTAATATATGACTAATAAAAAGAGGCATTTGATTGTTGAATTGTTCGTCTTCTTTTATTGTAAATTCAAAGACTAATTTAATCTTATCATAACAAGAACACGTTTTATGTTTTTCAGTATTCAATTCAATGTACAATTTTGCACAAAACCACCATCCGTAAAAAGTATAAATGTGTTCCTTAGTAGGAAAATAGTTGAAAAATGTTCCTCTTGATATTTCTGCCTTTTCACATATCTCTTCTACAGTAACTGTTTCATAATCCTTTTGTAAAATTAGCTCTAAAAATGTTTGTAATACATTAAATCTTGTTTTTGCAAAATTTAACTCTCTAAGGGTTAACTTTGTTTCTGATCGCTTCATCTTGCCACCTTTGTTTGTATTAATGTGTTTTACCACAAAAATAATAATTATAGTTTTTATCTATTGCTTTTTGTTTTACTTTTGATTCATCAATAGCTTTTCAAGTAAGTGATAGCTTTTTCTAAAAATATAAGAATCTATTGCTTTATCCTCCATACTTTCCATAGTTTTTAATGGATTTTCTATACAAAAAGGTCTATATACTCTTGGTTGTGTAATAGCATCAAATATATCTGCTATTCTAATAATTCTACTATGTAATGGAATATCTTCTCCCATAATTTTATCTGGGTAACCGGATCCATCACAGTTTTCATGGTGATGCCTAATTGTTTTTGCCTTTAATATACTGTAATCGTTATTATCTACCATAGATAAATATAATTCTTGCGAATAAATAGCATGATGTTTCATAATCTCCAATTCCTCAGGCGATAACTTTCCCCTTTTGTACAAAATAAGCTCCGGGATTTTACTTTTACCTATATCGTGATATAAGGCCTCTTCATATAGCTGTTGTTTTTCATCAGCACTAAAGTTCATTTCGTCAGCAATTTTCATTGCAATATTAGCAACGTTATTAGAATGTATGAATAATTCTATAGAAAAATCATGCTTCATTAAATTAAGGTAGTTAACATTTTTAATATTCTGAATCATATATGCACCAACTATTGTATTTTGTAAATCCACAAAAAACTATATTTTCAGTTTCAATATTATATGTTGAAATAATTGTACTATTGTATAATTTTGTACCTTAGTCAAATATTATTATATTATTTCCACTTTTTTCTGTCAACTAATTTCTGATAAAGATTCACTTAGTTTTTATCATAACATAAAAAGATTTGACTAACGTCAAAATCACTCCCCCTGCCCCCTCAATCTTGAGGGGGTAGTTTTTTTTCTCCGTTTAAGTCTTTTCTTTTATTCAAATTTATTGTATTATGTTTTTTATGAGCAAATATTCTATTAAACAAATTTTCAACGATAATTGGTATTTATGCTAAACCTACTCCTAATTCTAAGGATTTAATTAAGCTTACATCCGATTTTCATCGTGCAAGAATTAAAAAGCATTCTAACTGGAGGTTTAATATTGCTTTATCCTTCAATTATGACCCTCTTTCTTGTTCTTGTGGACATACTATGACTATTTTAGATGTTTACCATAACAAGGTTTCATTATTTCAGCCTTACTTAGATTATTATTCTTCTGCTTAAGGAGGTGATGTTTTTATGGCTAAATTTAAACCTAGTAAAAATGTTAAATTTAAATGTTTATCCTGTGGAAAGACTGAAGAAATTCCACGTGATGTTGTTCAATATTTTGATGAGATGGACGGTGGTGACCCATCTGTTCCTCCTCGTTTTGACTGCGAAAGATGCGGCAACTTAATGCAACCTGTCTATTACAAAAGTGTCTATGGGTATATTTACAAGTTAGATTGATTTTTCTTCAAATTAATTGCACTTAAAGACTTTTCACTAAAGTCTTTTTTGTGCTTTTTTCTTTTTACTAGAAATTTGAGAACTTTCCTATATAATAAAAAAGTAGTTTCCAAGTTTAATGGCCTGCCATTTTTTGTTATGTAAATAACAAAAAATGGCATATCAAAATCTGCCTCCTTAAAACTAAGAAACTACTTACTTGTACGTTTCTATATAAACAAGCTTAATAGCCTGTTTGATTTCATAATCATCCTCCGAAAATTAGAAAAATAATATTCTAATTTTTTAAACAAGCATAATGCTTGCTAGTTCACAATCATCCTCCTTGTTACCACAACAAACCTTTACTATATCAACCTCCCTTGACTACCTGACAGTATATGTATATGTTTATGTATATATATTTGTATATACACTATTATTATAATATATCTTTTTCTATTAAACAAGTACATACAAAATAAATTTTTTCTCCACTTCTGTTGTAAAAATTTTGTGCTACAATAAATGACTATAATATAAGTACAATAATTTGGAAGGATGAAGATTTATGAGTATTGAGTATAGAGGAGAAAAAAAGTGGCGTTTTAGAATTACGTATGAAGGAAAAAACTATACTACTAATTATTTTTCTTATATTGCTCCTTTATTTAATTCTAAAGATAAACCAATAATTCCAAGAGAAGTTAAAAGTGCTCATGATGAATTTAAAGTTGATATTGAGAGGGGCAAAATTGGTACAGATGAAAATATGAAGTTCTTTGATTTAGCTCAATTATGTTATGATGAATATTTTAAAATAGAATGTAAGGTATCTACACAAAACAACTATAAAAATATATTAAATAATCATATTGTACCTTTTTTCGGAAAAATTAAAATTTCATCTATAAAACCTATTGATATTCAAAAGTTCACAAATAGATTAAACACCAATTTAAAACCCAATACTGTAAATGGTATTGTAGGCGTCTTAACTAAAATATTTTCACTAGCTGAAGAATGGGGCCTAATTAATTCATCACCCTGTGGACATGTTAGGAAACCTGCAAGAGAACGGAAAGGCGGAACCGAACTCATGCCTATGCATGAAATAGGAAAACTATTTGAAATATTTGAGCAAGAAACTAATTTAATGCATAAGGCAGCATTTTATTTAGCTATATGCTGTGGTTTAAGAAATTCAGAAATTAGAGCTCTTACCACTGATGATATAGACTTTAAGAATAATACAATTAATGTTAATAAGCAGATTGGTGAAAAAAGACAAACTGATGGAACTATAAAGGAAGATATTATAACAACTAAAACAAAATCTTCAAATAGTATTATATATGCACCGCAATTTGTATTGGATGTATTGAAAGAATATATAACAGAATTGCCTTACATACCAATGTCTAAGCAGATATTTTGGTCACATATAACTAGAAATCCTATAACAAAGCATTGCCTAAGCAAAAGATTTGCCAGGGTATTAGAAAAAAATAACCTAACTCAAATAAGATTCCATGACTTGAGACACTTACATGCAACACTTTTAATTGGCGCTAATGTGGATGTTCAAACAGTTGCTAAGAGAATGAGACATTCTAATGCTAGAACAACAATGGAGTCATACATACATTCATTAGATGCCATAGAAAAGAAATCAGCATCTGAATTAGAAAACTTTATTAATAATTTAATGGCAAAATAAGAACCCCACTCAACAACGCAATCGGTGATTGCTGTTGGGTCCCGGGAACCTTGTTGTATTCACAATAATAAACGGGCAAATTTTTAGAAGTAAATGCTAAAAATTTGCCCGAGATTATTAATCAATATAACCATTGGAAATAACGCATATAACGAAAGACTTCTGTATAAATATAAAAAATAATTTATAACAGAAGGTCCGAAAAATGGGTAGTTTCCAATGTTAAAAAATATTTTTTGCCCCAGATTTGCCCAGAGCACATACCCTATACTCTACACCCATTGGAATTGCTGGTTATCAGAAGCACAGTTTCCACATGCCTTGAGAATACAATAATGATGTCATCAGTATCTGGTACTCCATTGGCGTCAGGTTAAAAATTAAATTAAAGATTCAATCACTTCATCTGTTTCCATATATTCATGCACAATAGATTTCTTTTTGTGAATTCTATTGCGAATTTCCTTAAAAGTAAGTTTTACCACATTTATAAATAATACCAGCCATGGTAATGCCACAATCCAATACCAAGGGAATGAAAAATTTCTCAACAAAGGTATGCAATTGGCATTTAACATTATTAAATAATTAGTGTTTAACACCCTTGACATAACAAATGCTACAGCAGCAATTGCAACAAAACCTGCGAATGGTTTTTTGATGTCTTTTTCGTGCTCCCAATGATTAGATACAAATGACATTGTAATTGCTATAATTACCATTAGGGTATGAGAAACCATGCTTTGCACTGACATTATATGAATGCCTGCATAGTCGTAAAAAACCCAGATGGGATACAAAATCACCCCTGCGCCCCCCATAAATGACAATATGTCCAGATATGGATACATTTTTTTCTTTCCTGACAATGCAATGAATGGAAGTGTAAGACTAATTTGATTGCACCAGTCAAAACGAATGTTTTTCAAACTAAAACCATTATAAAATGTAAGCCAGCCAATTCGAAATATTTCTAAAACTATCATTAGAATTGAAGATTTCTTCAATATTTTTTTGAATAATTTTCATCGCAACGCTCCATTTGCATGTTAAAAATGTGACAGATGACCATTACTGCCAATGAAGACAATATGAAGTGTTCAGGTGAAAAAAGCCTCGAATCCGGCACTACATTTTGAGGTTTAAAATAATTTTCGTAAAAAGTTTCCATAATAATTCCTCCAAAAAAAATTAATAAAATGATTTTAACATTTTATTAATTTTAAATTAAGTCTAAAACTAGCTGGCTTTATAAAATCTGGCTAGTAATACTTCATATTTCATTTTCTAAATTAACGTCATGTTGATTCAATTCATGATAAAAAACATCCAGAACTCCAATATACTTTTTATTCCAAGGTTTATTTCTTCCGCAGTAATGGATTACTACACTATTATCACGCACCCAATTCACATCCAGCCTTTCATTATAAGGAGGTGTAGCATTGTGAAGCGATAGAATGCGGTCACTCAGGTTATAGATTCGACTGTCTACCAGCTTTATTTTCTCACCGTAAAGTGCTGAAATTATATCTTGGTCAGGCAAAAATAACTTTGCCCAGTTTTCCTGTACAAAGACTACAATATCATTGGCATTCTGATGTTCTCGTAGGGCTTTCAGATTCATGAGCATTATACCAGAATTAATGTATGTTTTTTGCTCCCTTATGCCTAATCGAATGCAATTCATCTTATTAAAAAACGATTTGACGTGTGTACATGCTATATAATAGGCTCCTTCAAATTTCATGTTATAGAGATTATCCAGCGGGTTAATAACTACAGTATCTACGTCCAGATATAGAATTCTGTCAAGTTCTTTTGGAAGCAACGATGCAGCAAGAATTCGGTAATAAATTTGCTGAGGGTATCTAGACGTAACCGGAAAATCATTAAAGAGGTTAGGATCAACATATATATTATGAACTACCATGTTGCTACTTATGGTATTTTTGATTTCTTCAATGTCTTTTTTCGTTAAATCAGAATTTAAAATATAAACATTGTATGGTTGTGGAGATTGAAAACGGTCAATGGACTTAAGACAGCCAATCAACAGAGATACAAATTTTTTATCGATTGAAAATAATAGGTTCAATTTAGTTCTACTCTCTTTCTGTTTAGATATTTTTATAAACAAAGAAATCTGCTGGTGATGTTTCCATATTGTAAAATTTATTTGTTAATTGTAAATTTTTGCACGAATGCCGAGTTAGTCTGCTTAGTAGCCAGCAAAGCATGACCTATTTCGTGGTACGCCACTATACATTTTTCTTTTGATAACCGGCGATGACAACCCAATAACATTAATACGATGCCATAATAATAGATTAACGGTTTCTTTGAGGTTTTTACTTCATTCATTATTTTCGCTCCTTTTTTTATTTTTTTCTTCTTCTGTCAGTTGTAAATCAATGGCACAGAAAGATGCCAACAGCGCATTACGCATAGCCTGTGTAGCAAAATCAATGGCATACTCCGCATAAAGGGCAGCAGATTCGTAAGAACAAAGGGAATCTTTTTCAAGAATTTCCTTTGCCCTTTTGCTGTAATCCATCTGTGCTGCTGCCAGTTCTGACACTGCCTGTGAACGACTGTAGTCAATTCTGTTTTGAAGCAGCAAATCATTTTCTTCACTTTCTTTCTTTATTTTTATGATTTCCTGACGTATTTTATTGTGATTTCTATTCTGACAAAGCAGTATGCGACTTTGCAGATGACCGTATTGCTGATTAAGCTCATGTAGCTTTATAGCAAACATACCATTATTAAGTTCCATAGCGCATTCCTCCTAAGTTTTCTCTTATTTTATTTATATCAAAATTACAAAAATCGCGCTACTATCAACTTTTTGTATTTGTCCTGACAAAAAAGCCAATTTGTAAAATTTTTATACAAATTGGCTTTTTTGTAAATACATTATTAAAATATTGGCAGTGTTCAATAATTTAAATTTTGATAAAATAAATATACAATTAAAATGAAGGGAGAATTTATAATGCAATACACACAGGCACAATGGCTCCTGTTTTTTTACATATATTGTTTCCTGGGCTGGATTTGGGAAACATGCTATGTTTCACTTTTAAAAAGAGAATGGGTTAACCGAGGTTTTCTTCACGGTCCCATACTTCCTATTTACGGTTTTGGAGCTATCATCATTCTTTGGCTAACCATGCCCTTCAAGGACAACTTACTTCACATTTATGTGCTGGGGATGATCGGGGCTACAATTCTTGAATATGTAACAGGTGCTGCAATGGAGCGGTTGTTCCATATGCGCTATTGGGATTACAGCCATCATCCCTTTAACTTGAACGGTCACATAAGCTTGTTAACCTCATTGGGATGGGGATTCTTTTCTGTACTGTTGGTGGAAATACTGCACCCACCCATCGAACAATTGCTGCTTCAAGTTGCTTATTATACGGCTGAGCTCCTCAGCTTGATACTCACTGTTATATTTGTTGCAGATACCACAAAATCAGTGCAATCTGCTTTGGACATGAAAGAACTTATGACTAAGCTGGCAGAAAACAGCGAATATTTTGCAATGCTAGAAGACAAACTAAATGCTGCATCAGCAAATATAAGCCAAGGCTCTCAAGAGTTTCAAGAACATATACAAAGAATCGAGAAAGATTTGCAGGATAATATTGCAATATATCAACAACATAAGGAAGCAGGTCAGAGATCCCGCAAAGCATTTCTTTTAGAAAAATTACTGGAAAGAAAAGATAAAAAATCAAGATTGTTTACTTTACTTAATGAAAAGGCAGATGCAGCTATACAAGAAATTCATATACAGATGCAGTCAAACATTTCTGACAGCGAGCAAACAAGGCTGTATTCACTTCTGACACAGCTTAATGAATTTAAGACAGGACTGAAACGGGTAGAAATAAATATGGCAGCACGAAAAGATAAGGAATACCAAGTGGCTGCCAATTTCATTCGAAGAAATCCTTCTTCTGTTTCTCGACGTTTCAAAGAAGCATTTGAAGAAATTAAATTACTTAACGAATCAAGACATGAACGCCATAATATTAAAGATACCAAATAATAAAATATCACAAATTTACAGCGTTTAAATATCTTTCTTTTGAAACATTTCACCTGTCATCAGTTGATATATTTGTTTGGAAATCAAATCCAAATCTACATCTTTACGATTATGGTTGATTTCCTGCAATATACCCACAATGGCGTAAGAATAAAAATTCATTGCCATTTTTATGTCTGAACGTTTCATATCCATAAACAGTTCCTTCCTGTCAATCATTTCCTGCATGTAAGAACGGATTGTAATAATAAGAAGCCTCTCTGTTTGCTCCCTCTTTTGAGAGTTCATGAGTTTATTGATAATTTCAGGGTGTTCCTCTACAGTAGAAACAAGTATTCTGACTGCTTCTTGCATGGAAGAAGCCTTAAGGCTTTTATTCAAAATCTCTTCCATTCTTTGTTGCATGGACCATTCAATAACATCCATTATGTCCTGAAAGTGGTAATAAAAAGTCTGGCGGGTTATGGTACACTTTTCAACAATATCTTTAACAGTTATCTTGTCAACGGGCTTCTGATTTGTTAAATCAAAAAAGGCAGCAGAAATCATATTTTTAGTTATTAACGACATATTATTCTCCAATCAAAATATCTTAACATTTTATTTTACCACAAGATTCTATTTTAGATAATTACCCAAAAAAAATACTATTTCTTCTCTATCAACACAACAATCTCAACATGCCTTGAGGTGACAATAAAGATGTCGTAGGTATCTAGTATCCCCTTGGCGGAAGTGTATATTTCAGAAACAGTCGCCTAGACAATCCTTTTTTTCGGTGTTTCGACACCTGCATTTGCTTTACAATCTAAGTAAATTGTAAGCAATAAAACCTTCAAAAGTGACTAAACTGAGCACCGACTTTTGAAGGTTTTATTCATTACAATTTTGATTTGATCTGGAATATTAAAAAATATCTTAATTTATATTTTTTAATATTCCTTTACTATACTATTACAGCAGCTTACTTATACTCTCTAAAATTTTTAAATACAACGTATAATTATTCGGCATTTACTTTATTCTTTACCTAATGCTTGTTGATATGTAGCAATGCATTCTTTCAGCAACTTAATTATTCCAGGTACTTGTTCTTCAATTTCGTCTTCTCTGTCTATTGATAATTCATAGAACTCATCTTTTAAAAAAGATTCTTCCAAGAGTTTTTCGAAGAAGCCTTTTATATTTGATATTGTTTTTTCTTCTGTATTTATAATAATATCCTCACTAATTTTTTCCCCGCCTTCTTTTGAAGCATAGAGAAGTATTTCTTCTTTCTGCTTTTTATACATTAATTTAATTGTATTGTTCATCACTGGTCTCCTTTTTCAAATATTCTTTTATATATGAAACTGAAAATTTCATTCCTCTTCGCTTCAATGCATCAGGTCCTCCCTCCAATATTTTACATACATCTTCAATAAACTCTTCATCTTCAATTCCAGAACCTTTATAACTACACTTATTATTATGTTTTTGTGCTATTATAATATTTTCAGAATCTGCAGTAATTGCAACATTAGAATTATGAGTCACAAAAATAAACTGCGGTAATTTACTTTTCTCTTTTAGCTTAATTATTTTTCTTACAATATTTGAATCTATATTTTTATTATCAAGATGATCTTCTGGCTGGTCTATTAAAAGGATTATTTTATTATCATTATTTATGTTTTCTTCAATAATGTTAAATATTAACTCTAGAATCATATTAGCTTTTTCACCCGCGGATCTCTCCATTATCGATTTATTGTTTCTTTTTATATCATAATTAAACTTTGAAAAATTATCATAAAAGATGTCCTCGTAATATTCCTCAATATTGTTTTTAAACTCTTTATTTCTATGAAACTTCCCGCCATCTATTATAGTTTCTATAATTCCTCCTAATAACGATCCATTTCTATACTCTGCCCTTAAAATTAGATCTTTATAATCTTTATATCCCTTATCACATTTATACTTTGTTATTAATTGATAATCACCATATTCAAAAATACTATTTTTATTTTTATGCTTCATATATTCTTCTTCAGACATGTTTAATTCAATAATTTCACATTTTCTTTTCATTTTATTTAAAATCTTGCCTGATTCTAATATGTGGTTTTTTATAGATTCATATATTTTGATATTGCTTGCAATAGAAACTTTCTCTTCACTTTGTTTATTGTTAAATTTACCTATAATATTATCTATACCTAGTAAACTTTCGTCATATTTTTTTAATTTTTGATCCCATATACTATTTTTATTTTCTATTAACTGTATAGTTTTTTCAATTTGTTCTTGTTCTTCTTTAGAATATATAGGTGTTTTAAATATTTGTTTCTTCTTTTCATTCTTTAAATTAGATAAATCAATATCTAAATCTATACTTTCATCTAGTAATTCCTTACTTTTCATTATACGATAAAAACTTCTATCTTTTAATGCTTCATAATTAAAAGAATCCGTGATTGATTCAGACTTGAATTCATCATATCTATTAACAGCGGAACATAGTTCGCTAAAGTCTAATTCTCTTAAGGCTTCTAGTTCTGGAAACTTTATTTTTAATTTTTTTTCAAGCTTAATCTTTTCTTCTTCATCTATTATATTTTTATAAAAAAGTCCCTCATTTTGTTCAAATAATATTATTTCACACTCTCTGCTTATTTCATTTAGTGATTCTCTATACGATCCATCCGACATTCTTAATCTGAATGATTCCATATTACTTAATAATTCCCCATATTCTTTGCTATGTGTTTGTCCTAATTTTTCTTTTCCTTCTAATAATAATTTCATTAAAAAAGATTTTCCAGAACCAAATCCGCCTATAATAGTATTTTGATACTCACTAAATTTCATTATTTCTCCATTTATCTCTATATCATCCAAATAATATTTATTATTTATTAATGGAGATACCCTTCTATAACAGGTCTGTTCTTCTACATCTTCATATCCAATTCTTAGATTAGAGTCCTGAAAAGATAATTTTAAAGAATTAAATGGATATCTTATATTTCCTAATATACTTAAAAAGCTAGGCTCCTTATCTGATTCTTTTTTATACTTCGGATAAAGATCAATATTATGGCAATCCGAAAAGATTAGCATAGGTAAATCTTCATAACCATTACTTGAATAGACATTTAAAGACTCTTGTATCTTCTTTATATTATTTGAATCTTCATAAGCGTCAAATACCATTGTATTTAAACAGTCGATTGCATTTTTTTTCATATCTTTATTTTTAAGGCCTTTGTGTTTATTGTTAAAATGTGGAATTAATATGAAGTTTCTTTCACCATTATCATTCATTGTTTCAAAAATTTTGCTAATATTAGGTTGCTCTTCTTTATCTTTATCATTAATTAAGTCATTTATTATTCTTTCGATTTTATCTAAATCATAGGTTTCAAAAAATAGCAAAGCATGAAAGACCTTGTCCCCATATATCTTAGAATCTTTAATATCTAGTTCAACACCTATAATAAAATTTAAATCTTGCTCGATAAACTCTTCTTTCTTATCTACAAGTTCTTTATATAATTCTTTATTAATTATATTGTGATCTGTAATTGAAAATATATTTATATTTTTCTGTTTTAATTTAGAGATTAGTTTATCTGCATTGTATTTAGGACCCCCGTAATCATTATCTTTAGTTTCATTGCTTATCCAGCTATGTATATGCAAATCCATTCTCAACCATCTAGAAATTGACATTTTATCCCTCCTTTTTTGTATTAACAGCCAATTTAAATCAAAATTTTCATGAGTTATTTATATAATATTTACCACCAATAGCCTCTAGGTTTTTTCAGAACCTTCTGCTCTTCGCTTTTCTCATGTTCACGTCTTCCAAACAATTCATCTTCTCTTGCTATTATAGGATCAAACCAATCTGCTTTTTTCTTTGCCCACTCAATCCATTCAGCAGTTGCTTCATCGCTCAAATCTGCTCTTAACTCTAATGCTTCTATATAAGCTCTGATTTTACAAGCAACTTCATAATCCTGTGCGATATTTGTTAGTGAAGCGGTTTTATCGGCTTCTTCACTATATAATTTTTCTCGCTCTTCACGAAGCCTTATCTCTTCTTCTCTTTTCCTCTTAGCTTCTTCATCCGCTTCACGTTTTTTCTTGACTACTTCAGATTGTTCATATAAATCTATCAGCATATCACCAAGACGGGATTCTATTTTTACTTTCTCAGAATCTCTGAAATACTTGTTATTGAGAATAGATACCTTTAGCTTACCGTTGAAAATGTAATCATATTTTCTGATATTAGGTTTGCTTGCCCACCTATCATGTCGTATTTTATCCTCATAAACAACTAATTCTTGAGCTTCCTGTCTAGTAAGTTCATGTTTAACTTCATCTTGTCCCTCAAATACTTTAAGAGTTACTCTTTCATTTCTAATTATAAGTGAGAGATCATCATTAACAGACCCTCCTAATAACTCAATTTGGCGGTATAGTGTATCTAGTATTCTATGTACACGAGGAAGTGTTTCATTTGAAATAACACCTGCTAAAAATGGAGGAGGCGTCGAATAATTCCTAAAGCCTTTTTGAGCTTTTTCTTCTTTCCTATCATTTTTATTCCATTCTCTTACTTTCGGATGATATTCCTTAATTTTTTTATGTAGTTTTTCTTTATCATCTGTTAACTGAATCTGTTCGGCTGCAAGCAAAACTTTCTGTCTCTCGTCTTCTGGTAAAAAATCCAGACTTTGCTCTTTAATAACTTTAACTTCTTTATAGGTTTTATAACCAATAATTTGATTTGATCCTTCCTTTGCAGGAAGAGGGGTTTTTTTAAGTTTTTCTCCTGCGCGTACTCTTGCCCAGTATCCTCTCGGAGGAACTGGAATATCAAGTGATTTACAAATCTTATGTATCATGACATCGGATACTCCATATACAGCAGCAACTTGAACTACAGGTTTCTCCCATACTTCCTCATATAATTTTTCTCTGTTATATACATTAAGATTGTCTGTTAGACTAGAATCTTCAAGACTCATTTCATCACTTTCTTCGTTGATTTCAATTGATGATTTTTCCCTATTATTTTCAGCTTCAACTACAGATTTTTCTTCCATATCTTCTGTTTCTATCTCTTTATGTTCTTCATCTTTTAAATCAGTTTTTTCTGATATAATTGAACCACTAGAATCTTTTATTCCGTGGTTATCAGTAGGAAGTATAACTTCCTTTTCTGGATGTTCCGGTAGCTGAGTTTTTTCAACAGCTTTTCCAAAGCTTAGTTTTGTCCAGTATCCGGAAGGCGGAGTAGGAATTTGTTTCTCTTTACATATTCTAAGAAGTTCACTATAAGGAATATTATATTTTCTTGCAGTACCCGCCGCTGAAATTTCCCATATTTCATTATATAAAACTTCTCTGTTCATTTTAATGAATCTTTTATCAGCCATAGTAACCCTCTCTTTACTATTTCTTAGTTACAATATGAAACCTAAAAAAATCATAAATCACTATCTTTATTATTTAGCGAAAACGCATACTCAAATAGTTCTAAATCTCTTGTTCCTCGTTTCCGCTTAATATAAAAAGCAAGTCTTTTTTCATTTCTTCAAATTGAGATATAATTGTATTAAGACTTTTTTCTATATTTTCAACTTGAACTTCTGAAATCCTTCCATATTTATAAGCAATCAGTCTTTCGGCAATAATATGGTAACTCCAACTTTCAGAATATCTGTCTTCATTATGAACGGCAAACCCAATCGGCAGCAGATTGTTTCTCATTCCTATACTTACTGCCATTGGGGATATCCCAAGATATTCAGAAGCTATCTTACATGTAATCTTAGGAAACTTCCTTAGTTCTTCATCTGTATATTTTCCCATGTATTTTCCTCCTATCTGCTTAGGATAAATTTATAATCATTACAAAAGTTCTATTATGATGTCTATAGGTGATACCCATTGAACTTTCACCTCATCTCCAACTCTAGCACCACATCTATTGAACCATCTTCCTAAAGCTTTTAGATCACCATTTCCTTCAAATTGTTTTGCATAAATATCACCTGATTCTTTACTTCCCGCTGCTTTCAATACTCCCTCAAAATAGCCATCTGCCGATATACAATTAAACAAATTATATCCCAGCCCAGTATGAGAATGGTTGCTGTTATAAATCCCGAACCTCCGTGCATAATTTAATGGTATCGGAATATACCCTTCTCCGTCGATTGGTTCTCGTGTATCTGTATATCTATACTTCCCCCAATCGATGTGAGACGGTTTTAGTTCTACAATAAAATAATCTCCTGCTTTTGGCATGAAAATATCCTCCTTTATTATTAATTGTATTTTATTATTTACTACAACTGAACTATTACTATGTTAAAAACAGCCGCTTCAAAAGACGACTGTATAACATTTTGAAAGAACAGAAACAAAAATCATTACCTATAAAAATCCTTAATTGCAGAATTGTTTTATGATTATTTATTTTAACTTTTATGTCTAATTCTAATATTGAGTTTTTATATTTCTTGTTTTAAAAAACAAATTATTATCTATACTTTGTTATATACCCATTAACTATATAAATCTTAATGTCACTTTGTAAAATTAGTCTAATTCTAAAATCGAAACATCCATTATTTCATTGCTGAGGTAATAATTATACATCATTTCTGCAGGCAATAAACGAATCTGAATATCCTGAAGCCCTAAATTACTGAGCATATCCATCTTAACTCTGCCTTTTTTAACAATTTTATTATCCTCTGTCGGCATCAGAAAACAGTTTTTAACTACCTCTATTTGATGATCAGATATAAACCTTTTATATGCCAGCTGATAAAGATACTGCTTCGTAACGTCTCCGACACCTGGATTCCCTCTAAGCTCCTGACCCTTTTCCAGATTTATATTGTAATACTTTGCATCAAATATAAGAAACTGCATCTTTTCATCTTGATAAGAAATTGTTACAAGATCAGGTATCAATGTTTCACTTGAAGTTTTATTAAACATTCCTCCATCAGTATCAATTCCTGTCCATATCGGTCTTTCAATTATATCTATCAACTTATTATTGGATTTATACTCTTCACATACGGGAACTGGTAATTCAAGCTGTTCAATAGCAGAATGAAGTTTATTATCAAATACTTCACTGCAAACATCCTCCCATACAAGATTAAAGCTGTTTGTCCCATACATGCTTATTCCATAACTGTCCTGCAAAGTACGTTTATGAGCCACATATGCATAAATAGTCTTAAGGAGTATCTGTTTTCTTGTATTAAACTGCACATTCAGTTCAGACTCCAATCTATATAATATATAGTTCGTATCACCCAATGAATCCAACAAATCATCTGTAAGGCTAACTTCTGTCATATCAAACAATTCAAGCAGTCCTGAATCTTTTAATTGATCTGAGCACTCTGTTAATATGCATTCATGCAGCTGCTTAAAGAAGTCATGTTCATCATCAACTGTTTTCTTAGTATAGAGTTCTATATAATAGGGACGATTATTACTGATAATGGCAAACCCATCACTTATTGTTTTGTCCCATAAAATTTCACCCTCACCATTGACTTCAATAATATCTTCAGTATTATTATAGATTCCATATTCATGGTAATCATTCAATAAAAATAATATGACAGCCAAAATATTAAAACTGCTTAAATCTCCGTCACCATTAAATAGATTTATAATTTGTTCTTTAGATCCATATTTGCTGATAACTTTTAAAATTTGTTTCATCTCACTTAGTGGTTTATCCTCAGACAGCAGATACTTGGGATAACACTTAATTATTCTAGAACCAATTGTAATAACACCAACATAAGTGAAAACATAAAAATAATCATCATTACCAGATATGACATCTACAATTTCAATGTCTTCATCCACCAAATCAGATAATTCTCTCTGTCTAGTGCTGCCTTTTACAGACTTCAATACCCCAAATGCTTTGAGGTTTTTAATAAAAGTTTCAGTTTCTCCAGATGATAATCTGAAGATTTCACTTAAATCATTTTTAGCATATCTCTTCTGCTCTCTGACAAACTCAGATATAATCTCCATGCCCTCTACACTCCTTGCTTATTATAGATGTCACGGAATCTGCTTCCAAAGATATCAATACCTAATTTATCGAAGGCATTGCATACAGATGAATACTTACTGCTGTCACAGCCTTCAAATAAATTATGCTTATGTTGTTTTGCTGCATCCTCATATAGATACATAATAACCTTACTTTTAAATGCACCAATAAATTTATCAGAATTTGCAATATATCCTTTTTCATCAGTTTTAATTATTTGCTTTGAAAGGAAAAATGGTCCCATCAGCTTATCTTCATTTATCTTATAATCCACTGAAAGTTTTTCATTAATAGCTTTTCTCAGCTTATTCCAATCAACTTCGAGGGCATGAGTATCTGAACCAATAATAATCTTGCCATTTATCTCAGCATCATTTTGATTAATTCCAATGTATTCAAAATCCCAACGTCTTCTGAAAGCAGTATCCATAGGAAATACTCCTTGATCAGCGCTGTTCATAGTTGCCCAAATAAACATATTATCAGGGATCTTAATCCTGTCGTAGTTCTCTGGATTCCCTCCCAATTTTAAAGCGAGGTAGTTCTTTAAATCTTCGCTGGCCTGAATATTATATTCACTTACATAATCTTCATCTCGATCCAGCAGCTGAAAAACATCCCCGAATACGGCAGCTACTCTGGCTCTGTTTATTTCTTCAATCAACAGCAAATGGGGTTTTGGGCTCTCAGTTTTTCCGCTTTTTAAAGCATCAACATAAACCCTCATAAATGGACCTGGAACAAATTTATATAAAATATTACCCTTCTTATCTGAAATCGGTTTATAAGTTCCGACAAAGTGCGCATACGAATAATCCGGGTGGAACGTAACTCTCTCGTAGGTTCCGCCTGCATCTTTCATTAATTCATCACAGTCTTCTCTCAGCTTATAACTTTTGCCAGTTCCCGGTGCACCGAAAATAATACGATTTCGTTCAAATTCAGGTACAGAAGTGTATCCCGTATTGTAAACTATTTCCTTATATTCTTCATTTTTTTCTGAATCCTCATCTGCTGGGACATTCCCATTTCCTCCCTCCGGATTTATTTCTCCATTATCTTCATCTTCTCTAAGTATCATATTTAACGTTGTTGCAATGGAATCTTTGATATCTTCTCCATACATAGTTTCAACTTCAATTAATTTGGTAGCAGCACCTTTTACACGTATAAGGGTTCCTTTATCTATTAATGCATCTAAATCTGATTCAATATTAGGACTCAATTCAAGCATTGCTCTCATTAACGCAATAGCATTCTTTTCCTGTATTTGTGATAATGCCTGATTCGGTTCCCATTTAACAATAGGTCCAATTCCAATAATCCCATAAGTGTCTCTGTAAGGCAGTAAATCTTCTCTCTTAATTGGTTTATCCAATAATAATTTCATATCAACTTTAACTCTATAATTTTTACCGCTGTAGCCTATATCATACGGCTCCTGAGAAATCACTCCCATACCAGCGAGCCCAGTTTCCCACTTTGGCTTATCCCCTCCTAATACGATAAAAACAAGCTGTCCCAACTTTAAAGAATCCTGTAAAATATTAAGTCCATTAAATTCTATATTGCTGTTTCTCGCTAATATCTCACTAACTGTATCAGCATCCTTAGTTTTAATGCTAAAATACGGTTTGCCGGCATCTTCCGCTTCTTCTATAATCTTTTCTGCAGCTTCTTCAATTTCATCCAAAGAAAAATCTTTATACTTTATATACATATTATAAAGAAACTTGCTCCTCTTTTCCAAAGGTCTGTCTGTCCAACCCTTACGCCCATTATCATACAAAGCATCAAAAGCATCTCTGTCATTTTTAGCTTTTGAATAGGTAAATCCGTATTTATTAGCCACTTTCGTAAGAGCATTTACACATCTCTTGTTTGCATAACGTTCATCTGAACTTTTTAACTGAGCAAAATATAGGCATACTAATGCCAGTTTCTCATTTGAGCTTATCGAAGATAAATCTATCATATACTACCTCCTCAATATTAATGTATCTTTATAAGATCTATTAAAAATCAATATCCTTATCTGTATCTTAAATGTTCTCTGTATTATTCTGTAATTTGCCTGCAAAGTAAATTTAGCCTTTCTTCACTTAACGATTTTTTCAGTTCACATTCCCAAACTATCAGTACTTTCCATCCTAACCTTTCAAGAGCCTCTTTATTTTCTTCGTCTCTTGCCTTATTTCTAAGTATTTTTTTTGTCCAATATTCTTTATTAGATTTAGGCCAGACAAATTTAGGACATCCTTCATGCATATGCCAAAAACAGCCGTTTACAAAAACGACTGTCTTATATTTAGCAAGAACAATATCGGGGCTTCCCGGCAATGTATTTACATTCTTCCTGTAACGGAACCCCTTACTGAACAAATATTTTCTTACTGCTTCTTCCGGCTTACTATTTTTACTTTTAATCTGTGACATATTATAACTTCTGACTTCTTTAGAATGGTTGTCCATACCTTTCCCTACCTGTATTTGAAATATTAGGCTTTAGATTCAACATTATAGATTATGTCTTTAATCAATGAAAATTACAGCTCATATACTATAATTCTATTATATAATTTGAGTACTTTTTAGAATCTAAAAAATTAAACTGAAAAGTCCATATAATAGTGCTCATCATCCAGCTTGTAAAAATCAACATCAGTTCTCCCATATCGCTCCAAATCTGAACGCCAGACATATGCCCCATTTGCAACCCCAATTCTGTTTCTGAAATATTCTCCAATAAGTGAATTGTTCATCGGAGTAGTTATTGCCTTATCATTTTCCTGCTGAACCCGAAGAATTAGCTGTTTATTATCATCCGTAACTACAGAAAAATGCTGTTTCCCCAATGGAAAGAATCCTGAGCGAGCTATCGGAGCAGGAAGTCCAATATAGGCTTGATTGGGTTCCCTTCCCTCACGCTGTCCCCAGTTAAGTCCCGACCTAGTCCCAGTTTCACCATTTCTCGCTAAAAGAGATAATTTTACAGGTTGAATTCCCCTACCTACAAGAGCTTGAGTGTAGCCACCCTCCGAATCTAATACTGGATGTGAAGGTGTAAATATTATATTATCCTCAACTTCGGAATGATTGCAATAAATAGAATCACCTTCAATTTGATTATAATAGTTAAAAGCATTTTCAGGATTGCAGGGAACCATATATTCCCTTCTCCCGGTGCTGAAGCCAGCCTGTGTATAATTAGACGATCCTGTATATGCCTCAATAGGAATATCGCCCTTCAGCCAAATATAAAGTTTGCTATGCACAGGGGCTCCTTCGCATATATACTGGCATTGAAATTTTGAAAAATTTGATCCGTTATGAGAATCTACAAGCTGCTTAAACCCTTCATGTGCATTTATTGTCAATCCGTCATAATTAGTCATACCAACGATTAGCTTTATATCAACAGGATTTATTTTAAGCTCCTTTATTTTCATAATATGCCATGAGGCCATTGTCGGTGTTGCATATCCGGAAAGCACCAGTAATTTCTGTGCTCCCCTAGTTATAGGGTCAATTAATACTTTATCTACAATTTCCGAATTAAACATAGCCATTCACCGTCCTATTCGTTGATGTTTGCAGGCACACTCTCATAATCAATACCAGCAAAGCTATTTAAAATGGCTTCAAATATTATCCTTGCGCCCTCACGAGGAACGGCCATCCCAATCTGCTTACGCACACTTTCTTTAGAACCCATAAACTTAAAAGTATCAGGGAAAGTCTGGAGCCGAGCCCTTTCTCGATTAGTTAAGGCTCTATTTTCTTCCCAATGATAAATATGAGTTCCCCCGCCTCCGCTTCCAGTAACAGTATATGAAGGTTTGTCAGGTTCAAGTCTTTTATAAATTTGACTCATTTTAGCTCCCCGTACATTAAGCTGCAGCTCGGAAGGTATATCTGCTGTGAACGCATTCTGACCAGGTTTAATATGTTTCAGTCTTTCTATAACAGTCTCAGATTGCCTTGTCAATTCATTGTTAAATGCATCTTTAGGAATTGGCGGCTTTTCAATTGCCGTTCTGCATGTATTATCAATTCCTTTATATGGTTCAGGTGAAGGTACCCTAAAAATTGTATTTTCACTTAAATCATTTCTTATTCCAATAATTATTATACGATGTCGCGCTTGAGGAATTCCATATTCCTCAAATTTATATAAATGAGGGGTAACAACATAACCCGCTTCCCTAAGTTCCGATAAAATTTTAGTAAACGCATTACCATCATTAGCATTTCGTAATCCGCCTACATTTTCTGCCAGAAACCAGTCCGGCTTGAAAATTTTAAGTGCTTCAACTCCATATGAATAAAGCGGACCATATACTCCATCCATACCTTTCTGTTCACCTACAATGCTAAAATCATTGCATGGAAATCCAAACGCCAATGCATCTATAGGAGATAATTTGTGCATGTCTAATTTTCTAATATCTTCATGGTATACAGTTTCCGGATTATCATTGCAGATATTATACCTATATGTAGCGCAGGTATCTTTATCATAATCATTTGCCCATTCATGGATAATTGAATATTTACCGTCTGAACTTCGAGCCTCCATCGCGCCATACGCTATGCCTCCCGGTCCGCAGAACAACTCCCCTAATCTATATTTCATAATATGACCTCCCTATTTGCTGACAAATGATTTTTAGCTAAAATATCAATAGCTTGCTGAACAAAATTACGTTCTTCATCGTTTAATACCTCATAGTTTTCAAAAGGCTTCAATTGCGGTAAAACGTCTGTATCATCCAAATATCCTGCCCTCTTATATAAATAAATCAGATCAATTTGATATAATTCTGCCAGCTTCTTTAATACCTCTGGAGAAGGTTCATTTATTTGGTCTAGTTCTATCCTGCTTAAACGGGTGCTTGTTATCCCTGTTTGCTCATATACATCGTTTAAACTTAAAGAAAGCTTAACTCGTTGTCCTCTAAGATACGCACCTACTGAATTCATTATAACACCTCCATGATAGGAGTATACCACATTTGCAGCGATAACGCAACAATATTTTAATTTTGCTGCTTTTTCGCTGCAATATACAGGAAATTATACTTATATGCCAACATTAAAATCCTCAGTATCCTTCGAGGACTTTAATCTTAACATATTCACTTACCATCAGAGCAGTAACTTTCATTACTTCCTTGTTACTGCTCCTATATTTCTAGTCATAATAGTCTACCATATGTTCCATCACTATCCCTGATTCAAATTGTATCTCCAGCCTTTCTCCTTTATTTACCTTGATTGTCTTAATCAACCTTCTTGCCAAGTCTTCGTCAAACTCTTTTATATAAGGCTTTACAGTCTTTAATGTGCTTTCCATTTCATTTAGTTGTTCTCCAAAGCTCTCTGCTTGTTTCTTTTCCTGTACAAGCCTTATTTTTGCCTTTTTCAGCTCATTTATCTCTTCGGATATCCTCTTGTATTCATCATCAAAGTCTTCTGCTAAAGCCCCTTGTTTTGCGTTTTCTTCGATTAAGGACAGCATTTCTCTTTGCAAAGATTCTATTTTTTCGTCATATTCAGTAGGAATATTCTTTGTAGAATAATCTCCGATTACCCTGATGACATTCTCTCTGAATGCCCCTATAAAGTCTCCTTTGTTTTCCACTATATTATTAATGGCTGTCATAATTGAATTATGAAGTGGTTCTTCTTTAAGAGTAGGTGAGTTCTTACAAGTTGCCTTTGCACCATTTTTAAGTCTGTTTTCACATCTCCACACTGCACTTTTCTGCCCATATTTTGACCAGACTTGTCTTCTATAGGGATGTCCGCATTCAGCACATATTAAGATTTCTGTCAGTGCGTATTTTGAACTATACTTACTCTTTTCTTTCTTTAGCTTATTTGATTTCCTTGTGACTGCTGCCTTATTTAGGTTTGCACGTCTGGTTTTTTCTTCCTGTACTTTATAAAATATTTCCTTTGGTATAATGGCCTCATGGTTATCTTCGATATAATATTGAGGTACGATTCCATCATTTTTCACTCTTTTCTTGGTTAGAAAATCTACCGTATAGGTTTTCTGCAGCAGAGCATCTCCCATATACTTTTCATTAGATAACATCTTTTCTATTACTCCAGGATGCCATGTGTCTTTTCCTGTAACCGTCTTGATTTTATCTTCCTCTAAGGCTCTAGTAATCTCTAGAATACTGCTTCCCTCTAAATACATTCTGAAAATTATTCTTACTATCTCTGCTTGTTCAGGTACTATGACTAATTCGCCGCTCTTCTTATCCTTAGTATATCCCATGAATTTCTTATGGTTTACTGCTATAATTCCATTTTCAAATCTTCTTGTTATTCCCCATCTGGTATTTTCACTTATATTCCTGCTTTCTTCTTGTGCCTGACTGCTTAGAATAGTTATTAGCAGTTCTCCTGAACCTTCTAGGGTGTTTACGCCTTCTTTTTCAAATAATATTGCTATGTTCTTTTCTTTTAGCTTTCTTATTGTTTGCAGAGAATCCACTGTATTCCTTGCAAATCTGCTGACGGACTTGGTGATTATCATATCTATTTTTCCTGCCATGCAGTCTTCTATCATCGCATTGAAATCGTCTCTTTTTTTCGTATTAGTTGCTGATATACCATCATCTGCATAGATTCCTGCTAGTTTCCAGCTAGGGTTGCTTTTTATCTTTTCTGTGTAATAGGATATCTGAGCCTCATAACTGCCTTCCTGCTGTTCTAGCTTTGTACTAACTCTGCAATAAGCTGCTACCCGTAAGTGTTTTAATTCTGACCTGATTCCTCTGTTGTAAATTGTATTTGCAGGAATTACTGCTACGTTTTTCTTTGCTGCTACTGCCATCCTTATTCATCCTTTCTTATATTTTCATAATCCTCCTCCATAGTAATTCCATTTATAAATTCAACTATGATTCTTCCATCTCTATAAATTAGGATCTGATTTGCTATCTTTATAAATAGTTCCTCTTCAAATTCTTCGAGGCATTTTTTATCCATAAGTTCCTCTTTGATTTTTTGTGTATTACAATCATAGTCATCTGCTTTAGAATTATTGTAATAGGCTTGTGCTCTTTTAAAAACTAATCTTGCCAGTTCCTTTGAGGAATACTGCTCTTCTTCCTCCAGTTCTTTGACTCTTTCTTCAATATTTCTAATTTCCATATTTATCTTTGGAGGTTCTTTTTTCTTTTCTTTATCTAACATCCACATTCTTGATAGGAGTTTATTAGTTGCTGATATAAATATGTTTTCTATTTCTTCACTTGTTAAAAATAGATTTCTGCAGCATACTTTATTCCGATGAATATACTTCTTACATTTCCAATTTCTTATCTCTGATGCCTTGCCGACATTCTCAATGTATTCTCGGTAAACTTCACCACATTCTCCGCATTTCAATTTATTGCTGAATATTCTCTGATTTCTCATGCTGTTTAGTTGTGGATCTCTGCCAAGCTTTGTTGCCACAGTGTTTCTTCGTTTCTGTACTAATTCAAAGATCTTCTCGTCTATAATCTGAGGGTGTATAGTATCCCCCAAGTATTTAGTGTTCTCTAATATTCTCCCTACGGATCCGTGATTCCAACTAGGTTTGTTGTTTGCATTGAGAAACCCTTCAGCTGTAAGCTTCTGTGCTATTTTATGAGTAGATGATTCATTTAAATAATTTTTAAAAATTTTCTTTACCATTTCTGCTTTTTTATTATCCAAGACTATTTTTCCATCTATCATCCTGTAGCCTATTGGTATATGTCTTCGCATTCATGCTCACCTCACTTTCCTCCATACTCTGTCAGCTCTAATGTATTAATAAGCCTGAAAGTAATCTCAAAACCTTTTCCAATGATGACTTTGTCAACTGCTTGGACAAATAAATTTTCATCGTAGTATTCCATAATCTCCTGATTGCATCCAATAATATCAAGTAATCGCAGCGTTCCTTCTATCTCCTTCTCAAAACCGTTATTATCCAGCATCTGGTTTCTTTTCTTCTTAATTTCTTTAATTTCTATAGTCAGTGCATTTTGCCTTTCTATAAAAACAGCAGAGTCAATATACCCTTTCGATACTACTCTACTTAGGATTTGACTCTGCTCTGTTAGTTCCATTATTTTATTGTTCAGTTCTTTTATTTCCTTCTCCTGCTCTTCATTAGTTCTTAAGTTCTTTAAAGATTCAAGCAGCAGATACAGAATATCTGTGCAATTTGTAACTAGTTTATTCCACATAGTGAGGAAGGCTTCTTTTACAACCTCATCCCTTATGGCTTTCATGCTGCATTTTTCTATATCTCTTATATGTTGAATACAGCACCACTGGACTCTTTCATTTGCTTTTCCTATATAAATCTTTTGTCTTCGGAAGGTACCTCCGCATTCACTGCAGATAATTTTACTGCTGAAGTCATATCTATTCTGATATTTGCTTTTATCATCAGCTTCAATCTGACCTCCTCTGTACTCAAATATCTCACGTACAGTCTGTCCCTCTATCCTAGTAATGATGGGCTCATGATTATTCATAATAAAATACTGAGGTAATTCCCCTTTATTAGTCTTTTGTTTAAAAGGAATCGCCTCAGTTCTATATGTCTTTTGTAATAATAAATCTCCTTCGTAAACAGAATTCTGTAATATTACTTTAACTACACTCTCCTGCCACTCCTCTGCATATCTTATAGTTGGTATATTATCTTTATTTAATCTCTTAGCAATTATATAACAGCCTTTACCACTTAAATATTCATTGAAAATTCTTCTGATAATTTTAGCTTCATCTTCTTTAATAATCAGCTGCCCATTTTCATCATTCATATATCCATAGGCAGGAGTGCTTATCTTAAAGTTTCCATCTTCAAACTGCTTTCTAAATCCCCACTTTGTATTAGCAGAAATATTTTCTGATTCAGTTTGTGCAATGGAGCTTAATATGGTAAGCATCTGCTCGCTTTTTTCTGATAAGGTATTGATGTTTTCCTTTTCAAAGTATACTCCTATTCCCAGCAACTTTAATTTTCTTATTGCCTTTATGCTGTCTACTGTATTTCTGGCGAATCTAGTGACTGATTTAGTTATAATTATATCAATTTTGCCTTCTTCACAGTCCTTGAGCATACGTAAAAAATCATCTCTCTTTTTAACCTGAGTCCCGCTTTTGGCTTCATCAGAGTAGATTCCTGCATATTCCCAGTCATCTCTTTTACCTATAAATTTCTTATAATACTCTACCTGATAGTAAAAGGAATCCTGCTGCTCTATTGAATCGGTACTGACTCTTGCATAAGCACATACTCTTTTTTTAGGCTGTAATTCCAGCATGACTTTCTGGTGTATAGGCTCTATTTTTCTAACTTTCTTTGCCATGGTCAACCTCCTTTCTCTCATATTACTGCTTCTTAGCAAGATACACTACCACAGAAAATCATATATAGCTATTGTTATTAGACATATACTTCAGAAAGTTCCGGAGAAAAGGTCTGACGGTTCAATTCATCAATTTTTATGTATTCTTCCTCCGTTATAACTCCTCTGTTAAGCAGTATATTTAATAGCTTCAAAGACATTTTATATTCTACTTCCATAGATGATTGCTCCTTTGTCATATTAATTCCTCCATTCTATGTAATTTTTATTTTATTCTTTATATCTCTTTTTTCTTCTTAATATCACAAAAATAGGGACCATCATATTTGTAAAATAAAATATTTAAGTTTTTGCTATAAAAAAGTAATCCCCATTGCTTCTAACATTAAAAATTATAAAATTTATTAAGTTGTGTTGTACTTAGACACTACTATCCCCAACACACAAAGCCCAATAAAAGGCTTATAGGGCGATTTCATAAACTGCAATTGGTTATATTGCATCATAGGAATTTCACCTCCACCGGGATCTCCGCTGGCTGCCCCCATTGCGATGTCTGTGGCTGGGCAGAAGTATCATTATAGGCTGATAAGGTTATGGCGAACAATCTACCATGGATTGTTTTATGGAGCAGATGGGTACCGCTCTGCACCTTAGAAGGCCGACTTTTATATAAGAGAAAAATATCTGCTTATACAGGTGGTCTTGGCGCATCTTCCATTGTCGCTTTTCCATTTCTGGCTTATCAGCTAAGGTATTTATGAAATCGGATATTAATTTTTCAAAGTCCAAAATTAGAGAAGAAAAAAGATCCCCTCACTGTGTAGGCAGTGAGAAGACCTTTTTGACAACCATTTTTTAAAAAAATGTTATTTTTCTTTTAAAATCCTTCTAATTTTAATTAATCTCTTGGATACTGCATTTTGTGAACAATGCATTTTCCTTGCAATTTCACGCTGTGTATATCCTTCTATAGCCAATAAAGTTAAAAGCTCTAATTCATCATCACTTAACCTTTTTAACTTTTTAGAAAGTACATCATCAGATATAGTATCTATCCATGCGTATCTGCCTGATAGTTCCGTTTCATCAAAACTTGCAGATAAGGATGTAAACTTCCGAAACAAAACAGAACGTGTTTCAGCCTTCTGATCATCTATTTCTTCTTCCGGCAGGGCTTGTACACGATTTTCGTAATTTCTTCTTGCACGAAACCAGCTCCAGTCAAAATCATATAACTCCTGTATTGCCTCTTCACTTATGCCTTCCGTGATATATTGTTCACGTAGTTTCTCCCATTCTCTATCAAAAATAAATTTTTCTTTACTATAATTAAAACCCATCTTATTTCCTCCGTTTTCTGATTTTTGAATTTGAAAAAATCAGAAACAGAGGGGGAGAACGGCAGCCAAATGAGTATTTTAGAAGTTGAAGAAGATAAAGCTTGTCCATCTTAAAAAAATGTAGAAGTATGTAAAATGTTTTTAGGATTATCGGTCGTAAAAACAGGTATTTTGTCAATAAAAAAACCGCAACTTGCTTATTGCAAATTGCGGTTTTTGGGGGTATTTGATAAATATTAAATTGTGAGATAGCTTGTAATCGTAATTTATTCAATACAATTAAGATATATGTACCTCTATATAAAACTACTATTTCAACATCTCTAATATGATTTCGCTTTTCATTTATGATCACCAACTTACTTAAAGTTCGAACAAACCATAATAACGGCTTACTTCTATCACTGTTATGATCGGGGTACTCAGTTCAATTTTTATCCAGTATTAAAATGAACCTTCAAATAGGTAATAAATTTGCAACTGATAGTTATAACCTGCCACTTAAATACCAGTTACAGACAGATCCCCATCCACCTCAAATTATGATTGTTTTTATCACTATTGGTGGTGTAAATAATACCTTCCGGATAACGATTCCATTAAAGAAATTTTCTACCTTAAAATTAGTCATCACCTTTATATATTTATTATAATTTTTATATATCTATTTTTTCTCTATCATCAAACGCTTCTATCTTCCTTAATAAATGATTCAATAATTCTTCTCAATCATATTTATCAAGACATATAAAGGTGATATATGATTTTTAAAATCATGCTTTATTGTTATAGCTGTTTCGGATAGCCTATGTCTTAGCTATTATTTTTACATTGACTCTTATATAAATTGATATGAGATTTACAAGTCTTACACAGCTTTCTCAATTATCATTTTCGGCTTAGCAAATATAATTTTCCCCGCTGTGGTTTGTAAAGCTGATGTTACTACCACATCTATTGTTTCACCAATATATTTTCTGCCTAATTCTACTACTATCATAGTTCCATCATCCAAATATGCTAATCCTTGATCACGTTCCTTTCCATCTTTCATTACGAATGCAGTAATTCCTTCTCCTGGTAATACAACTGGTTTTATAGCATTAGATAACTCATTTATATTTAGAACCTCTATTCCCTGAACTTCTGCAACTTTACTCAGGTTATAATCATTTGTAACTATCTTTCCATTTAGTAATTGAGTTAACCTTAATAATTTTGAATCTACTTCTCCTATATCTTCAAACTTTTCCTCGTTAATTATTATTTCTACTCCTAATTCTTTTTGAATTTTATTGAGTATATCCAATCCTCTTCTACCTTTATCTCTTCTTAAATCATCTGAAGAGTCTGCTATGTTTTGTAGCTCCACTAAAACAAATTTTGAGATTATAAAAGGTCCTTCTAGAAATCCTGCTTTACAAATATCAGCTATTCTTCCATCGATAATAACACTAGTGTCTAATATCTTAGGGCAGGAATTGTTACTAAATACTTGAAATTTATCTTTATTGGATTTTATATTTAAAGTTACATTGCTCACTGCAGTAAAAATCTCTTCCTTTTTCCTAGTGAAAATCAATATCCCAAAATAGCCTAATAGTCCATTCAAAATTACCCGAATTATAAATCCTAAATATGGAAGTTCTACGATATCCAAAGGCTTACTAAATAGATTTGCAATTAAAAGACCTATTATTAATCCCATGGTGCCTAAAACAGTTTCATGAAAAGGGACTTTTTGTAATTCATTTTCTATTATTTGAATTAGTCTTTTCCACAATCCTATTATCTTATAAGAAAACAAATAAAATATAATTCCAATTAAAAAAGGAAAGCCTATTTTGATAGATAACTCTACCCAGCTAATATTAGATATTTTTATCAAGTTTAAGGCTCCTGAAATGTTTATCATACTAAATCCTAGTATAATTCCAGCAACCCCCACTATAAATCTCATCATTTTTCGAAACATCTTATCACCTCGTAGAATTACAGATGAAATATACCTTAAAGTACCAAGCGAGAATATTAACTCAACTGTTTAAGGCATATCTGCTCATTTATAATCAGGTTATTCCTGGAAATTAACCCTTGTGCTGTTAAAAATGTATTATTATTTATAATTCAATATAATACTAATCTTTCTAGAAAACTTCTTGTTGTCCAAAATATTGTAGTTGGTATTATATAATTCAAAATTTATTGTAATATTTAGGATTTTGAACTGTATATTCTATTCTATAGATTATCTTCATTTACCCCCAAAACGGTTATCGCTTCATGCAAGCAAGTAATCCTTAAGGGAAAATCCGGTCCCTTTTCTCCATCGGTATCACTTGTAAGGGTCTTTAGCGGGGAATCTACATAAAGTTCATCAGTCTGAAAATGCAGTAGCCCCACAGGTTCTTCCAAGTGCTCACCTTTCATAAATTTAATCAGCAATGCAGCTGAATCAACTCCTAATTCTCCCTTCAAAATAATAGCATCTAATTTACCGTCATTTCCTTTTGCACTATATGCTAATTTAAAATTTCCGGCAGTTCTTCCATTAAAAACTAGTATTGTATAGATATCTCCCTGATAATCCATATCATTAGAAATAATCTTTATAGGTATCGGTTTTAATTTTGGTATCTGTTCAATTCCTTTAAGATAATAAGCAATTTTGCCCATAGAATTTTTGATGTTGTCATTTGCATCTTGTGATACATTTGTAAAAAATCCACTGCTTGCTACATTTACGAAGTATCTGTCATTGATTTTTCCTAAATCCATCCTAACAGGGTCATTTGAAAGTATCTGTTTGCATGAATCCACAATATCTTTAGGCATTCCAATATAATTGCTGTAATCGTTAACTGTTCCAGTTGGAAGGATACCTATTGGCAAGTCAATTTTAAGCTTCATCATCTGATTTACCATTACGTTGACAGTTCCATCTCCACCGGCAATTAGTATGTGGGAATAATCATCACTAATATCCTCAAATGTTCTTTTAAGGTTTGCTGTTTCATCTATCCTTGAAGGGTTAATTATATATCCACTCTTCTGATAAATCTTTATTATGTCATCCAACCTTTTTTGCACTACACCTCTTCCAGCACTAGGATTATATATAAATTTTACTTTTTTCATCTTTATCTTGTAAGTCTCCTTTTATTCCCTTTTCTTGCCTAATTGTCTTGAATAAGAAATATCATATACCTTAATAATGTTTCTTCTGTTATGGAATTTAATTATTTCCATTATGGAGCAATATTTATCTACTAATAATACGATATAGGATTCCTTATATTTAGGTAATTTTATAGTTAAAGGCCACATATGTTTTTCTATGATATCCATTTCTATTTCATTTAAAGTAAATCTCTCCTTAGCATTATTTAAAGCAATCCGTGGATGAACTAATCCATGTAGTCCATTTTCCGGTTTTGTATTATGCCAATCATATAAGAAAAAATCATGAAGCAAGCCCCCTCTAGCTGCTGATTTATAATCAAATCCTAAATATCTACATATCAAATAACTTATATGTGACACATTAACGCTGTGTTCAAAACAGCTTATATCACTATGCTGTATATGTTTATTCATAGATAGAACAGCTTCATCTCGGATTAAATCGCAAATGCATTTTTTATATTCATCATAAACTCTGAAATCTTGTTTTAATTTCAATTTTGATTTTGTCAATCCTGTCATTCAATATCTTCCTTACATCCCGATTTATTATCCCTGCGTTTAACATAAGTAGGCGAGGGAACGCTAGAAAATACCTCTCATATTTTAATATTTTTATATAATATTTATGAATTGATAAACTTGAGTGATTAATAATCGTTTTTCTTAAATCCAAAATATCAGATACTGATTTCATAGTATCAACTAAAAAATATAATAAAATAATTGGTATATATACCTTAATCTTTTCAGGCATTAAAAAAACTAAATTATCTACTATAGGATGAACAATCTGCATCAAAAGAAATGCTAAGATTCCCCATAGAAGTGAAAACTTCAAGCAGACATATCCTTTAATATTCATAGCATCACCGCTATAGTCCCACCATTTTAAGTTGAAAATTTTTTCTAAAATATAGCCTGTAATAAATTCAACTATGGTAGTTATAATTATCGAAAACAATATTATGATTATAGATTCTGCAAAGTAATTTAGATTTGCTGTACTTATTAATTTCGATCCTTGTATAACTAAGATGGCACCAAATCCGTAAATTGGACAAAATGGTCCGTTTAAAAACCCTCTGTTAACGAACTCTTTATTGATCTTGCTTGCATATATTGTTTCCATTGTCCACCCTATAAAAGAATATATAGTAAAAAATAATATTAAATTTAAAAAATTATTCATAAATTCATGCTCCCCATTGTTTTATATATAAGCTTCAAACTAAATATCTACCATTCAACTATAAGCCAGATATTATACCTGCAATTCTCTTTTTCAACTTTGAATCCAAACTTGAATTTTTCTTATTAATGAATTTATTTATTAAAAATTGCTGAACTATTTGGAACGCATTGCTAACAATCCAATAAAGACCCAGCCCTGCTGGTACAGTAAAAGTGATGATTCCTGTCATAATTGGTGATATTAAAGCCATGGTGCTCATCATAGAGCTTTGCATCTGATCTGTATTATTTCCAGATGTCTGTTTCGTTGAATATTTGGTTGCAATATAACTTGTAATTACTGCAGCTATTGGAACTATAAGTAAGATTAAATTTTCATTGCTAATATTAGCTCCAAATAACTTGTCATAACTCCAGGTAGGCGTTGCTGCCAGATTAATTCCAAAAAAGTTCATATTTAATAACTCATTTTTATCTAACATCATATATTTCATCGGATTTGAAACAACATGGTACATTGAAAACAAAATTGGCATCTGTATAAAAACAGACATTATTGAAGTAAATGGATTTACCCCTTGTGATTTATATAACTTCATAGTTTCTTGGCTTAACTTTTCAGCATTGTCTTTATATTTCTCTTGTATTTTCTTCAATTCAGGTTGTATATTGTTGAGTTTAGAACTAGAATTTTGCTGCCCTATTACTAGAGGCATCAGAATTAGCTTTATTATTAAGGTCACTATAATTATTGCTGCTCCATAATTTTGAAATGCAAGACTGTTATATACCAGATTTAACATGTATCCAATTGGATATGCAACAAAATCAAACACTTTAATCCCTTCCTTTCAACTACTCTGCAGTCCCTAGAAATGCGACACTTAATATTCCTGCTCCAGTATGTGTTCCGATTACCGGTCCTGTATAATTTATAATTACATCCTTCACTTCAATTTTATCAGTAATCAAGCTTTTCAAATATTCCGCATCTTCTATGCAATCTCCATGATTTATAAAGATAATTTGCTCTTTTGAATTTACTATATTTGCTTTAAGCTGCTCAAACAATTCTATTAAAGCTCTTTTTCGTCCTCTTACCCTTTGGGTTGGGACTAATTTCCCGAATTTATCAATCCTTAAAACAGGCTTAACATTCAATAAAGTGCCTAAGTTAGCAGTAGTTTGTGAAATCCTGCCACCCCTCTTTAACTGTTCTAGGTCATCAACAGTAAACCATACATTCACTTTTAGTGAGTTCTCTTCGATCCAATTAATAACTTCATTCTTTGTGCTTCCGCCCTTTAGCATTTCCGCAGCATAATATACCAGTAGTCCTTGCCCCGAAGTAGCACTTTTAGTGTCAATTATTGTTATATCAGCTTCTTTATCTTCATCCATAATTTCTTGACGAGCAAGAATTGCATTATCTAATGTATTGCTCAAACCTGATGAAAATCCAATATAAATTATTGGGTATCCCTTTGAAGCATAGATATTAAAGTATCTTTTAAAATCATAGGGTGAAATCTGGGAAGTAGTCGCAATTCCATCACCTCGAATCTCATCATAAAATTCACTATAAGTCATATACTCTGTTAAGTCATTTGGGTCTTTTTCAATTAAGTAATTATATGATGGAATCAAAGGCATCTTATCGCCTTTTAAATAAAATCTAATAGGGATAACTGCAATTTTATTGTCGGTTAAATAATCTCCATTGAGATCACAATTAGAATCTGTAATAATTATCGGTTTCATTTTAATCTCCCCACTAATTTAATATTCCAAGTAATAAATCGTACGTCTGTATTATTGTTTTTAAAAAAATAATTAGTTTTTTTATCCAGATTATTCTAATATTCATTATGTTAATCAAATACTAATTCAATTGAATTTAAAGTTTTTAATAGTTCCTTTTCGTCAGAATCTATCATAACTTGAATTGCAATACCAAAGATTGCCCCAAAAATCATTCTTGCTAAAGATCTTGAGTTATAGTTTCTTAATTTACTTTTTAATGTCAATGAATTCAATATATGTTTATCTATTATATCTGCCATATCCTTAAACATTTCAGAAAGCATATTGCTGAATCTAGTTGACCAAAGTGCCATACTAGTTAAGTCATACAGCAATTTAAATAACTTTGGTTCTTTTTCTAATACTTCAATGAAATACATAATAAGATCTGATATCTTTTCTTTTGGATTAACATCTATTCTTAAACGCTCTTCTACCTCCTTCAGGTATTTTTGCACCATCATTTTTACGACTTCTACAAATAAACCTTCTTTATTATTAAAATAATAGTTAATTTGACTTAGAGCGACACCTGCTTCACTTGCTATATCACGTAAAGACACATTTGCATATCCGTTTGTTGAAATACATTCAAACGCAGAAATTAATATTTTTTGGGATTGATTTGTTTTTTCCATTTCATCTTGCATTGTATTTCTCCTTAACATATTAATACATACGTCCGATTTATAATTATTGTATTATTTTTTAACAGATATGTCAATACATATACTTAAATTTTATTTATTCTCTTTTACCTATTTATTATTTCTTGTGTTAAAGATATCTGTAAAATTAGAATCTTTCTAGTTACTTTTATATAATACAATTATAATTTATTATCTATATAGCCTATTTACTACTTCCTTGGTCTCCTCTTCATCATGTAGATAATATGATACATTTCCAATATATCTTCCTTCTCCCGGTAAAACTTCAGAAACTATATTATCAGTATCTAAGTTATTAGCTAATCTAATTCCTTTAAATATCGCTTGCATATTAAGATTTGTTTCAATATTTTCAAAATATGTCTTTGCAATGGAAGGCATTTTTATCATCAAATTGTCGGAATTTAATGTTTGTTTTATCATCTCAGTTAAAAAATACTGCTGTGCCTTTATTCTACCCAAGTCTCCTTCAGGATACTGCACCGTCTGCAAGTTGTTTTTTCTCCATCTCAAAAAATCGTGGGCATTCTTACCATCTAATACTCTGAGACCTTCTTCAATATAAATATCCAGAGGTGGTACTGCTACAGGATCCTTATATTCCATTAAGAAAGGAACCTCTATCTCCACACCTCCTATAATGTCTACTACATCCATTACAACTTTGTAGTCAACTTTTACATAATACTCTATGTCTAGCCCTAATAAATCATTCACTGTTTCCATTGTCAATTCCATTCCATTAATTGCATGAGCTGAGTTGATTTTTTGTGTTTTATTGTTAATAGTAATCTTTGTATCTCTAGGAATTGATAATAAGCTAATTTCTCCTGTATCAAAATCTGTTTTTATAATAATAATAGCATCTGTTCTAGTACCTGACTCTTCAATATCTGCCGAATCCACTCCGCAAAGTAAAAATATAAGATTATCACTATCGACAGATTCAATTTCTGTACTATCTTTATATGTGGTGATTGAGTTTGTTCTTTCTTGATTTTTATCAGAATCTATAAAATCCAAGTCCTGGACTCCTTTATATAATAAAGCAAAAATTATTGCGAACAAAACAAAAGTTAATATAAACTTATTCTTCATAATATCTCCCTTAATGAGCGCATAAACATATTTTTTAACTTGTTATCCCATGAAATTTATTTGCATCTTCTATAATGCCTTTTAAGAACTTCCTGCAGATAAAATAAATACAATAAATCAGCTGCAAGTCAATACTCATCCTTATATAACTTTATAGGGTCTGATTATTTTAGGGGAATACGGAGATTTTTCACATATAAGGCAAAAAGTGACTTTAATGTCTCAAAAACAAAACGCTTTGTTTCTGTGTCTATTCCCTTAACGGCAGCCAAGGCTAAATTTGAATTCTTATACCAGTCCTCAGTTAGATCACTAAAATTCACTACACCAATTGAATCAATTACACTATAAAGTGTAGTTACAAATAGTTCTCGTTTTTCATCATCCAAGGTTGAAAGCCATTGATTTATGACTATATTAATATGCTCTGCACCGTCAGTGATACTTTGTGCATATTTGAAGTCATCTTTATTTACTAACCAAGAGAAGGGATCATGCTGCATAATCCAAAATTGTTTGCTTTCTACTACAGTATAATCCTCTTGATGATGGAGAAGCATCCCGACCAAGGAGGACTGTGGCAAGGTTTTGTGTATTTTTGCTTTTATCCGCCCATATTTTTCACTTGTAAATATTTCGTCTTTAAAACCTGGACCATCATGACTATACACCTTTAATATCCGTGATTGAATTGAGGGATGACACTCCATAGCAGAATAGACTGCAATATTTCCTCCCTTAGAATGTCCGCCTATCATCAGCATATGTGGAAATTTCTCTGCAACAGAATTCAAATATAAAACTCCTTCCTGCTGTGCAGGTATGGGGGAAATAAAAGCCATATTAAAGTCTTCCTTCCATCCAACGAAACTTGAATCAGTACCTCGATAGGCAATATAGGCATTTTTATCATCAATAAGATAAGTGACAGCGGCAAATTGTTTCTGTTCAGTTATATTCAGGCTGTCAGAATAGCAACACATACGAATATTCCTAAAACGTGGACTCATACCAAGCGCAAGCAAAAGTCTGTAATTGTTTTTTGGGTCACGCACATTATGCAGCATCTTGGGGATATTTTCAGCTTTCAATAATTCTGCAATAGGCATGGGTTCTCCTTGGTCTTGGATACCTGGTATCACATTGCTAAAATAGACATAGGCAAACTGTGATAGAATTAAGCTATCCACCTGATTAAACTGAGCATTTTTAAAACTATCCATCTTTGATTCTGTATAATCTACTATATTCATATACTACCTCACGCATATATTTGGTTTAATCTTACTGAAAATTATCATACTATTTTATGTCTGAAGACTTTCAATATTTCTATATTGTTATTTCCATTCTTAAAATTAATATCGCTAAATCTAATAATAAATTATGGAATGATCTATATTGACCCCACATCAGTGTCTTAATTCAGTTTTACACTTGCTTGAAATATTGGAACTTATTAGTATCATATTGATGCTTAAGGAATGCTATGATTACAGGCAGAATAATAAGACCTGCAAACCCAAAACTTTTCAGCCCTATATACATGCAAATTATCATAACAATAGGATGTAAACCAATTTGACCTCCTATCAATTTTGGTTCTAATATATTACGTACAACTGTTATAATAAGATATAATATAGTAAGGCCAAAGGCAAACGATAAGTTACCTTTTATAACTTCAAAAATAATCCATGGTATAATAATCCCTCCAGTCCCCAGTATTGGAAGAAAATCGATGACCGCAATTAATGCAGCAATATTGACAGCTCTGTCTACTTTCAATATAGTGAGACCTAATGCTAGCTCTACAAATGTTATCCCCATTAAAATTAAATATGCTTTTAGATATTTAAGACCAATTTCAGTAGCAAACCCTTTAACTTCATTGATAAAACTCTGAGTTTTGGGTTTGAATTTTTCTGAAATATAATCAATAATCTTATTGTAATCTATAGCAATAAAAAACGAAAAAATTATTGCGAATACAATTCCTAAAAATAAGCTCGGCAAGAAAGATACAAATGATGATATAAACTGAATTACTGTTGAGGATATCTTAGAAACCAGTGAATCTACCGATTTAAATAGGAAAGCTGATATGTCTTGGATTACACTAACAATACTTGGATCAATATCCGTGGATACTTCTTCTATAATCGTAAAAAGATCATTAATTACAGGTTCAATATATAGCACATACATTTCTGGAATCCTAGCAATACTGTCCTTTATTTCAGCAAGACAATATAAACTAATCCATGATAAAAATAAGCCTGATATACTATAAAACAATAGAATTAATAAAATTGCAGCAGCTTTATGCGGAATATGAAATTTTTCAGCTGTAAAATGTATAGCCGGACGTAATAGTAATGCTACTATAAATCCAATTAAAAAAGGCATAATCAAAACAAAAATATGCTTTATGAAAATATATATAATACCAGTAATTATACCTAAATAAATAATATTTATAATAAAGTTCTTTTTTTGTTCTATTGTCATTTAGAGAATCTCCTCCTATTGTATAAGGATACTTTCTTAATTAAATTAAAACTCTCCTCGATTTACGATACCCTTATTACCATAGATTCTTTTATTGATCGTTCTGCTATTTTTAGATATGCCCCTAACCGCTGTTAAAAGCAATTGATAGCATACCTGAACCAGTATGAGCTCCTATGACTGGGCCAACGGGTGTAATTATAATGTCTGTATTAGGAAATTTTTCATGAATATAGCCACTAAGTATTATTGCATCGTCCATACAATCTCCATGTCCAATTACAACTGTATCTTCACAGCATTCTCTCTTCTTTTCTTTATAATAGCAAAACAATGACCTTATTGATTTTTTTCTGCCCCTTTCCTTCTTAACAAACTGCAAATTCCCTTCTTCGTTGATTTCCAAGATTGGTTTAATCTGAAGTGCCATCCCAGTTAAAGCGGTAGCCCTAGAAATACGCCCTCCCCTTTTCAATGTTTCAAGGTCATCTACTATAAATCTATTGTGTATTTTCACTCTTTTTTCCATCACCCAGTTTACTAAATCATCTAGTTTCATTCCTTCCTTCTTTCTCTTTACCGCTTCATATACTAGATATCCTTCTTTTACTGAGGCTGAGAGTGTATCAACACAGATGATACGCCGCTGTGGGTATTTCTTCATTAACTCAACTGCACTAAGAAGAGCATTTTGATAGGTTCCTGACATACCCGAAGAGAATGCTAAATATAAAACATCCTTTCCCTCTGCCATATATTTTTCAAAAACATAGTTAAATTCAAAAGGAGTAATTTGGGATGTAGTGGCTATCGTTCCTTCTCGCAATGCTTCATAAAATGTTCTGACACTAATATTACCATCTGGACCATATAGAAACTCCTTTTGATTAATATACACCTTCATTGGAATTACATGAGCATCCAACAAACTATAATCCATATCAGCTGTAGCATCGGTAACAATTTGATAAGACATTGTTATACCCTCTCTTCTGCCTTTAAAAACTGAGAGCAGTCTTTAGAACAAGCGCGCTCACACATGATTTGTTCAGCTACAGGAGCCCATTTCTCTGCATAATCAATTGTACGGGCACATAATTCTTCTGCACTTTCCGGTGCCTCCGGATCCGTTGAATGAGCACCTGTTCTTCTGACCATTTCAGGTAAAATTTCAGGGTTTTCAAGCATAGGGCATGGTCGAAGCATATTCTCATTGAATGGCTGCCCATCGTGATAAGCCATGAAAATAGGAGACTGAAGTGCTTCCAACAGAGTACAATCATGAATATTGGCATTTGAATAATGTATGAATACACAAGGATCAACATCACCAGCAGCATTGATATGAAGGTAACGTCGTCCACCTGCAATACAGCCTCCTACATGTTGTGCATCATTTTGGAAATCCATGGTAAATATTGGCTTTGTCCTACGAAAACTTCTTATTCGCTCCATCAATTCAACTCTTTGCTCAGGTGTTACCATTAATTCCGGTATAGCACTTTTTCCTACCGGCATATAATGAAAGAACCATGCAAAAAGAGCTCCCATATCTATGATTTTGTCATAGAACTCTTCACTGGTGACATCATTATAGTTAGCGCTGGTATAACAAACCGAAATGCCAAAGGGTAACTTGTTTTCTTTCAAAAGCTGCATGGACTTCATTACTTTGGAGTAAACACCTTCTCCACGTCGGCTGTCATTGGCTTCTTCAAACCCCTCCAAACTAATCGCAGGAATAAAGTTCTTTACCCTCAGTAATTCTTGGCAAAACTCCTCATCAATCAATGTGGAATTTGTAAAGCATAGGAATACACAATCAGAATGTTTTTTACACAAACGCATTAAATCTTGTTTGCGAACTAATGGTTCACCACCGGTATAAATATAAAAATATATACCTAAAGCTTTACCCTGCTCAATAATTGAATCTATATCATCGTAGGACAGGTTGAGTTTATGACCATATTCTGCAGCCCAGCATCCTTTACATTTCAGATTGCATGCAGAAGTGGGATCCAGCAAAATAGTCCATGGAATATTGCACTTAAATTTTTCACGGTTTTTTTCCTGTTGTGGCCACCCAAATACATTTTCGTTCAATATAAAATTGCTAAAGAAAGTAGATCTTGCCCCATTATCCAGCTCATATATTCTCATAATTAATTGATACCAATTATCTTTTTTTTCGATTGATGCCCTAATTGCATCACGTTGTTGGATAAACTCATCGTTGGGCATAAAACGGTCTGCCATTTCCATCAACTTAGGGATATTCCTTTCAGGATCTTTTTCCAGATAGTTGATAGCTTGTGTAATACCAAAAGCTTTTACCTTATCATTAATATTCATGTATAATTCTCCTCTCAAAATATAATTAATAATTATAATTTATTTAATACTCTCTCATTGGTCTTTCATATAAATCATTTGATAAATAGGATTGGAGATCTTTCCAGCATGATTTCGCAATTTCTATACCATGATTATAATATGATTCTAATTTGTCAGGGTCTGTTTCAAAGCGTTTTATCTCTGGAAGCTCAGGTCGGATTATAAACACTTTTCCATCTTCTTTCAGACATTCCAGCAATATAATCTGTCGTTTATACATTTCTGCCCTATTAAAAATTGCATCCAGTAGTTTCGGAAAATCTTTGTAAAATGTTTGATACAGTATCCTCTGATAGTAATTCATCGTTGGCATGTCTCCAAGTCGGCGAGTTAAAACGACTATGTTTTTTGAATAACCCTGTTTAACTGCACGTTCAATAGGAATAGAGTCTGATAACCCGCCATCCAAATATTTTTTTCCATCCAGCTCCACCATTTTAGAAAACAGCGGCACACTGGCAGAGGCTTTTCCCAAAGTGCTAAGCCGATAATTATCACGGTTTTCATGAAGATATTCCGCTTTTCCTGTGGCACAATTAGTCACGACAAACTCAGTGCGAATACCTGAATTAAAAAAAGCTTTAAAATCAAATGGAAGTTGATTGTAAGGATATTCATAAAAAATTCGATCTAAATTGATTATCGTTTTTGCATGAATCAGTTGATTAACACCAAAATAGTGATTTTTAGCCTCTCCCTGAATCATGCAATTTTTCGTATACCCAATTTGATGTGAGGCATATCCCAATAAGTTACATGCTCCTGCGGATACTCCCACCACATAAGGAAATTTTAGTCCCTTTTCCATGAAATAATCCAGCACACCTGCTGTAAAAACGCCCCGGAGAGCCCCGCCCTCTAAGACCAGCCCTACCCCGTTGGGTTGATATAGTTGTTTATCAATACCAATCACTCCCTTATAGTTAAATATTCCTTTAAATTTCAGAAACCTCGTCATGCGGGTCACTTATTGCAAAAAACAATCCATAACTTATCCTAACTTTTGCATATTTATGGTCTATTAGAATAGACATGTGTTGATTATTCCTCATATGTGTATTATAATATGCTGTAATGTAGTATTCAATTGCCAGCTTATCTTCATGTGTGGTTTAATCAACAAAATTATTGAAAGTGGGGTGTCTTATGATAGAGGATCGCAGAATTGCCAAAACAAAAACAGCAATTAGGGAAGCATTTATCTCAATAATCAAGAAAAAAAATGCACCCAAAATTACTGTTACAGAAATTGCAAAACAAGCCAATATTGACAGGAAGACCTTTTACCTGCACTATGACTCTATAGAAGATCTTATAAATGAATTTTATCAGGAGATAACTAGCAAATTGCTCCTGATATTAGAAAAGAATGATTTTTTTGACCGCTCTTTTGACATCACTTCCTTGTTTGAATCGCTAAACCTCCTCATAGGTGAGGATATTGAACTTTATCGCCATATAGTAAAAATGCCATCCTTTTCCCCGTTTTGGGAAGAGATTAAAAATATCGTAAAAAGTGTCGCAGTAGAAGCTATGGCAACTGAAATAAATATGTCTCATAATGAACTCGAATTATATGCTGAATTCTATTCTGCAGGTGTGACTTCTGCTTATCTTTCATGGCTAAAGAATGAAGTAAATCTTACTGAGAAAGAGGTTGCTAATATTGTGGGAACAGCAGCATTCTACGGATTTCAAAAACTGCTGCCAAAAAAAGATATGTAAATATTTATTACCTTAACAAAATACTGGAAAACTGTTAATATGTACAAAATATAGACTTCGATGGATAGAATCAGCTTTACCGAAACTACATTTAAAAAATAAATTTAATACTTTGTTTTTCAGCAGTGTGACCAAATTTTATTCTTACTGGTCCTTGTAACTCAGATGCACGTGTTATCATAATTAGTAAAAAACTATGCATTAATTAATTATCAAATTCTATTCTTATTACTCAATTTGATGGTCACTTTTTATTAGAACTTTTAAGACTTTATCACTCTAATAAAAATATTACCTGCTAGTTATAAATTTAAAAATAATCTTTGTTTAAGCAAATTATATGATTTTTACATCAGGAACATGCTTTAATATATCACCGGGCTGGCAATTCAACGTTTTACATATTGAATCAAGTGTCGAGAATCGTATTAATTTTGCCTTGTTATTTTTTAAAACAGATAAGTTTGATTTTGTGATATTTATATTTGCTGCTAAGTCAGATGAATTTATTTCTTTTTGTAGCAGCAAGTTTTCTAAATTTATAATAATAGCCATAATAATTCACCCTTTAAATTAGTGTACCCTTTTTTACTAAGCTGTATATACACGGTTCTATTTTATTCAAATAACGCTTTTAATGACGACAGCGAATCAATCATGTCCTCTTCTCCATTAGCCAGTATTACTTGTATAGACATTCCAAACAAAGTGCCTAACATCATCCTAGATAGTGTAACAGGAGATTTATATTTTAATATTCTTTCATCAGAAAAATCATTAATAATATATGTTTCTATTAAGTTGACTACATTATTAAAAAGATCATTTAAAAGCTCTTTAAAAGATTCTGACCAAAGTGCCATACTGGTTAAATCAAAAAGTAGTTTGAATAATTCGGGTTTTTCTTTTAACATTTCCTGAAAATATTCAATTAAGTGCATCATCTTTTCTTTTTCTGTATCTCCCTTTTTTAAGTTATCTTCAATTTCATTCAAATATTGCTGTGTAAGTGTTTTTATTATCTCAGTAAATAATCCTTCTTTGTTTTTATAATAATAATTAAGCTGACTCAGTACAACTCCTGCTTCGTCAGCAATATCCCTTAAAGAAACGCTTGCGTATCCTCTTTCAGATATACATTTAAATGCTGCATTTAGTATTTTTTGAGATTGATTTAAATTTTCTAGTTTATTATCCATCTAATATTCCTCCAATATAGTTCGGACGGCTGTCCAATTGTATTATAGAACAAATTCATATAAACTGTCAAGTTGTAGAATCCAATAATACTATCTGGGTATATGTCTTGTTCTTTTTCTGATGTTAAATATATTCTTAAAGTGAGTCCTTCTTGTGAGTTCACCATGAACTCCACCCTAGTTCATTTAAAAGACATACTACCCCCTTGGTGGATAGCATGTCCTTTTAATATATCTTAAACTACTTTTTCAAAAAATATCGATTGGAAGTATTTCCTCCATTCTCCCTATAGCGTACTTCCTTAGTAAGCAGACCACAACGTATAAGATCAGCTATGCCTCGTTTTACAGTACTCCTTGACATAGAAGTTTCCCTTGCAATAGTATTTATGGCTGGCCAGCATTCACCTTTTGTATCACTTCTATCTTTTAAGTACATGTATACTGTTTTCGCACGAGCTGGTAGTTCATTATAAGAGTAGGAATAAATTGTTCCAAAATAACTCAAGTCTCATCCCTCCTATGTTCTCAATGTCGGCCTTCGTTTATTTTCTCCTGTTTCAGTTTTTGATAATAAGCTCTGTGTATTTACCATACCTCCTATTCTTCTTTCTTCATCTGATTCCAATTCCTCATTTTTCCCCATATCAAGTATAATATTCTCTTCCAAGGTTTCCTTATCTGCATATGCTACTTTGCGATGTGACTTTTCCTCCATAATATATGGCTTCCCAAAAGAAATGCCCCAATCTAAAAACAGACGAAGTACTGTCTTCATTGGATTAGCTCCTGTCTTCATAATAACAAAGTTTCCCTTTGGTAAAGACTTTAGCTCATCCGCTGTTAGTAGTGGTCTCTCCATCATCTGCAGGCTTTGTGAAGGATCATTTTTACCTCTGCTGATACTTCCGCTCATTACAGTTCTGCTGCCAAGTGATTTGGATAGAACTTGAGCAGTTTCTGAATTAGGTGCAAACCCTCCAAATATAGTAAGCTGACAGTTATCTGTTATAATTTCACTGCCTTCTTTACCATAATTTTTATCTAGCTGTGCAAATGACTGAATTATAGGGACCAATGATATTTTTCTGGAACGGCCTGCACTAAGCATCATTTCAAAGGATTCTATCTTTGGAATTGTACCGATTTCATCTGCATAAATCATGACACGATTTGGGAGCTTGCCCCCATTTTCATCTGCTACTGTTAGCATCTCACGATAAAACTGCTGCAAGAATAAACTAACCATAAAATATTTCGTATTATCTTCCTCCGGGAGTATAAGAAAGATTGCAGATTTTTTATTACAGAAAGTTTCAGCATCAATTTCTGTATCAAAACATAGAATCTGCTCCATCTCTGTGTCTAAGAAGGCATTCAGTCTTGATAATACAGTAGATAGAACTGATGCCATGGCTTGTTCAGCAGAGTTTAGTGCTGCACCTGAAAACCATCTAGCCTTATGCTCTGGTGGAAGTTTATCCATTAATAACTGAAATTGACTTTTTCCCTTTACTTTGCTTGGTGCCATTAAGTCCTGTACCATTTTAAACACACTTATGATATGTCTTACATCTACTATTTCACCTTCTTCCTCAGTAGGTGGGAGATACTCTGCAATAAGCAAAATAACAGCTGTGAGAAGTCCTTCGGCTGCATCATAGAAAAAAGCATTTTGACCGTAAGCAGAACTGTCACCTGTAGAATTTATAATAGTTTTAGAAATAATCTTTGCATACTTCTCAGCCTTTGCTTTTACAGAAATATTGTTGTTATCTTCTCTATACTTATCCATATATTTGTTAACTAGATGCAATAAATTATTTCCATCACTTCTTGTAGGATTTCTTAAGTCTATAACTGCAATATTGTATCCGTAGCATTCTTTAGCAATCCTTCCATAGTTTCTGGCAAGATCACCTTTTGTATCAGTAGTTATAAAACTCATACCAGTTGCACAGGCATATTCCAAGTTTGGATAAAGGAAAAATGCAGTCTTTCCCACACCTGCCGCTCCAATCATAAGACAATGAACATCATCAGTATCTACAAGTGCTGTTACATTATTTTTAACCCCCTTGCATCCAACTATAATTCCTTGCTCTGTCGGTAAATTTTTTCCCTTCCTCCAATCTGAAACATTAAACGGTATGTGCTTATAAGTATTTAAAATTTCTTTTTTAGTAGCAAATCTAGCAGTACCATGCTGACCATCGCCAACAGTTTTTGACTTGATTCCGTTTAAGGTGTAGTAGTGTGAAATCAGTGAAATTCCTCCAATTACTATAAACATAAGAGCTGCCATACCTACAAGCAAATATACTTGTGATTCCATAGTTCAGAGCCCCCTTCCATTACTTTAAGAATTCCATCCGCTAGTCTATCTCCCTCTTCTTTTTGCATAGCCATTTCTCTTATCTGTTTTTGCTCCTGTCTTAGCTCTTGCAGCTCAATCAAAATAACTGCTTTTAAACTATGCTGAGCAATAAACTCATAACTGTTTGCAATAGTTTCTTTTTCTTTCTTAGATAGAATTCCCTGATATTTACTGACTTTTGAGATCTCCTGTCCAATCATATCTAATCGGCTATTAAGTCTGTTTCGATTTTCGTATGCCCTAAATTCGGAGTATAACTTCCTTTTAAGAGCACCAATACTTTGATTAAATCCTAGTTGTCTATATTCATTCTCTGCTAACAGCAAAGAAAAAGCAGATAGTTGTTTTAACGTTTCAACTACCTGCTCACTGCTATTTGTTTTGCATTTCTGGAATAGATTATTTAATTTTGATAGGGATTTATCTGTATTTTTAAATTCAGATGTCAGTTCATAAATCTCTGTGCAGATTTTATCCCGTAAGTTATACTGAGGATGTTCCTCTGCGGGTATTGCAGAGAGATTAAGACTCGCCATTAAGTCCTCGTTCCAATCTTTATATTCAGGCATAAGTTTATCACATCTTATTTCCCTATCAATCAATATATCATAGAATTTTTCACCAGTTTCAATCCCTGCTATATCATGATCCAGACATAGTATTACATGATTAAGATGAGGGTTCAATTCAATCATTTTTAACATCGCCTGTTCTGATACTCCGCATAATGATACATAGCTGCCATGCTGCCAATCTTTTTGATACATTGTAATAAAAGAAAGCATATCAATTGGTGCTTCAAATACATAAAGCTTATTGCTCTTTCCAATATAGTTAAAACTATAGCCGGGATTACTGCTTTCTATATTCCCTTTGAACTTTTTGCCTTTCGTATATATTCCATGTTTATGTCCATGACGAGGAATTCCATTTTCATCAATACCTACAAATACTGCATTATGATATTCCTTTGTTTTATCTCGGGATAGTTCACAGCTTTCATAAAGCATTTTATTCCTAGCAAAGAAACTTATTATATCCCTATCAATACATCTTTGTTTAATTAAATATGCAAAAACCCTGCGCATATCAGAATGTTTTTGAGGCAGTACAAAAGGTTTTCTTTTCTCCTGCTCTTTTATATCTGCTGTTTTATATATTACTTCTCCCTGTTCATCAAGCAATCTTGTTACAGCTTCTGGAAAACTCAATCCATAAAAGTTCTGCAAGAAATCAATAGCCAATCCTCCCTCTCTTGTTTCATGATCATACCACCTATTTCCCCTTACTGTAATGCTTCGATCATTAGCAAGTCTTTTTTCTCTTCCAGAACGCAATAGCTTCTCTCCTTGTCTTTCCAAGAAATCCACAAGATCAACTGAATTTGCCCTTCGTTTCTGTTCATCTGTAAAATGAATATAAGTAGCCATAGATTACCTCCCTTTGAATTCTACAACTCAATATTCTGCTCCTGCTCATTTTTCTTATGTCCCTGTGCCATTTTCTTTTCCCTTAACTTTCTCATAAGCTTACTATCAATCTTAATTCCAACTCCTGATGATTTCAGAGGAACATTATCTTCAAATATCCTACTCATATGGTGAAGCATCCTTGATACTGTAAGTGAAACAGAGGGATTTTGAAACCTATCCATATTATCGAGAAAAAATTGAGCATATTCATTTCCTTGCTCGGATGATATAGTAAACCATTTTATTGCCTCTTCTTTATTCTCTATAACACCATCACCCATAAAATATATTTTCCCTAGTAAATACTGTGCGTATTGATTTCCTTTTTCTGCAGATATAAGAAACCATTTAACTGCTGATGGAATATCTTTCTCTATATCTTCACCCTTAAGGAATAACTTGCCTAGCTGATATGCTGCGTACTCATTACTTTGTTTTGAAGATAGTTCAAACAATTCTATAGCTTTATAAATATTCTTCTCCACATACTTTCCATTAAGATAAAGTACGCCAAGAGAATATTGTGCATATTGATTACCACTTGTGGATGCCTGCTCTAAATATTCAATTGCTGTTTTTATCTCTGTAATAGTTGGATTATCTTCTGCAAGGATTAATTTTGCGAGTGAATAACAGGCAAATGTATTTTCAAGTTTTGCTGACTTTTCATAGTATTTCTTTGCTCTCCTTATATCCTTTTCTATACCAACTCCGTTTTCAAGCATCCATCCAAGTCTATATTGTATTTTATCGTCATGACTTTGCTTTTCTAATTTTTCAAAACCTATGAATGCTGAACGGAAATATTTATTTGATTCTTTTTCATTCATATTGGTTCCAATTCCATCACGGTACATCTTTGCGACTTCGAAACTAGCATATGGAAAACCCTGTTTAGCAGATCTTAAATACAAATCAAATGCTTTTATATAGCTTTGATCTACGCCTTGACCATTATAATAGAGTCCAGCCAAAGAATACTCTGCAAACTTATATCTTTCTTCTGCTGATAAAGTAAGCCAGTAGACTGCTCTTTCATAATCTATTTCTGTTCCAAGCCCTTGGGAATATATTTTACCTATACGGTACTCTGTATAATTCCAAGGCTTTCTATCTTCTACTTTATGAAAAGCATTAAGTGCTTTTTCATACCATTTATAGGATTCTTCTATATCAAATTCTACACCAAGACCATCAGCAAATATTCTTCCCATATTAAACATGGCAAGGGCATTTCCCTTTTCAGCTTCTAATTGAAATAAATAAAAAGCTTCTTCAAAATCCTGAACTATATCATCTGTGCCAAATAAGAATTCACAGGCCCTCTTATAATCATCACTCCACTTGACATAAACATCTTCAGTTATATTGTCATTGACCTCTGTTTCATCAGGTAAATCTAAAGCATTCCCTTCCATTTCGACAAAATCTATATCATTTCCAATTATATCTTCTGTTTCTTTTTCTCTTTCTTCATTTGTAATATCAATATCATCATTTGCTATTTCTTCAAAGGAAAAGATCCCTTTATTATAATTATCTGCCTCTTTAATAATCATATTTTTAATTGATTTAAATTCCTTTTGCTTAGATAAGGGCAGAGGCTCTGGCAGATTATCCATGTAGCTGTGCAATACTTCGTTACGCATTTCATACCATAGATCATATGCCTTGCTTATTCCTTCTTCCTTAGCTAGTTCATCTACAATCCCATCTACCATTGCCTTAAGCTTTGGCTGCAAGTATCCATATTGTTTTTTACCCTTGCTGAATTTCAATCGTTCAGCGAATTCTATAAACTGTTCTTCTACTTTACTATTTTGAAAAGTATCCTTTTTCATTTCTGATATTAGTTCCAATAATACTTTCCTTGATTCTTCTTTTAGTTCATCTCTTCTTTTACTTTGTTCTATATAAATTCCTTCTAGTTCCTGACCAAAGATATTTTTTACAAATCCTGATTTCATTTTCTCTATACCTTTTTTCGTCAGATATCCTTCCTTTGAATCTGTAGAGTAACAAATCATATGAATATGGGGATGATGACCCTCATTATGAAAGGCAGCATACCAACGAAAGTTCTCAGGCTTTATCTTTAAAGATTCAGCTATGTCTATGGCATAATAAGAAAGCATATTATGCCAGCTTTCAGCATTATCAAAACCAAGTCTTACAGCATCCTCTCTCCTTAAGGAGATAATCGGAGTCCACACATTTCCTTCATGATTTGCAACTTCATCTGCAATCCTACTAAGAACTAAACTATCACCTCCACCAGTAAATAGCCCATGCTTTCCCATCCTTTCCACCCTTGGTCGATTTGCAATATAATCTACATAGTTTTTACGTTTGCCAATCTTATCGAGGTTTTCTTCTATTGCTATGGAAATAAATTCAGAGGCATTTTCTATTGTGGAATTCTCAATATAGTCCTCATACTCAAACAAATTTTTAGTAGCTGGAAACTCTTTAACTATTTGAGCAATTAATTCTTCTTGTTTTTTTGTAGATGAAAGATTTTTATTTTCAACTTTTATTTTTTCTACACCATCTCTAGTAGCAATATAATTCACTAAGTTTTCAAGATGAGCTGATGTTTTATCACTGCCACCTTTTAGATAAGGGCATTTTAATATCAGTCTTGCCATAGTTTATCACTCTCCAATTCCCTGCTGAAACTTTATCGCCTCCTCCATAGATACTTTACCTCTTGTCTTTTTTACCTGTTGTACACACCTTCCCCTTAAACTCCTAAGTTCTTCATCACTAATTTCTAATCCAGCTGCAAGTATATTCATCATCATGCTCATTTCAACGGATAGACGAAATAAATTATTAGCATTTCTATTCTCCGTTTCTTTAAGTATCCCTTGCATAGCTGAGATTAGTATTTTAGATAGATATCCTGTAGTATCTTCACTTACCAGATACCCCATATAAAAATTTAAAGCCTTATCTATAAATTCACTGCGGCTTTTGCAATTATCTCTTTCAATCAGTCCATCCATCTTCTCTATTGTTTCAGGATAGAGCCATACTGCTGTCCGTTTCTTTGCTTTGCTCTTTATTTCTGCCAATCTATTCTCACCTCAACATCCCATGTTTTACAGCTTGGCCACCTCTATGTGACATCTGTAAATCCCTATTTTATTGGCTTTATATCATTTACGACCACCTACAAGAGCATAAAATGCCTTTTTCGACCACCTCCCTTATTTCTTTCAATCGCACGGCACTGCCGGGCGATGTGGCTGGAAGGTGGAATCTTTTGACCACCTTCCTTTATCCTGCACTAAAATCAATAGGGGGGTTCATCCTAATTATTGTGATATTATATAGCTGAAACTCAAGTTATTTACCCATTCTTGTTCTCCTATGGCCAGTCGGCACATTTGCCCTAAAACTTGATTAGCTATAGATTAGGTATAATACTATGCCATCACCCTCTTTATAATGGCACACAAGGGCAAGTACGCCCTCAAAAATTGTCTTATTCTTGTATAATAGAGTTATTATCATCTACTGCCTTAGCTTTAACTGACTTTTTAGGTCTTTTAGCCTTAATTTCCTCTTCTTGTTTCTCATCAATATATTCCCTTACATTAATAGGTACATGCTTCTCATATAGTTTTTGTAGCTGGTCTGCTAATTCAACTTCTAAGTCCACTTCCTTTTTCTCCATATATCTTTTAACAGCTCTCAGCTTTTCAGCATCAACACTAATCCTAACTACGTCCTTTTTCATCTAAACTTTTCCTCCTTCTATCTTCCTCAAAATTCATTTAAAACCTATTACATACTCATTGTCATCCCTTGATTTTGTTCCTCAGTTTGGTCTGATGTCTCTTCAATTTCTACTTCATTTATTGTTTCTGTCTCTTCTTGTTCCTCAGCACTTTGACTTCTCCCAGCCCTTCTCCTTCCTCTAGTTGTTGTATTTCCAGAGACAGTTTCTGACGTGTTTTCATTTGTTCTAGATACTATTTCTCTTTCCATTTCCTCGCCATTATCATTTCTGTCCAGGTATCTTCTGGTGGCAGATGGAACATATTTGTCATAGGTGTTTTTAATATGCTTTTGTAGTTCCTCTTCAACAGTCAACTGCTTTTCATTCATGTAAAATCTTAAGGCATCTAACTTTTCTTTTGGAAAAGTCACTTGCAGTGTTACTTTTTCCATGTTCTATTTCCCTCCTTTAAAAATCAAAGCTTATAAATTCCATTCTCGGCTGTGCCTCAGGTTCTTCACCAGTAAACTCTTGAATTTTACTGAATTCATTTGTATATTGTTCTACTTGTTCATCAGTAAGGGAGATAAATTCTCCATCACAACTATCTCCTGCAATAAAAAAAGGACCGGCAATAATGTCATTACCAACCCTTCGATTTAACTCCATTCCATTTAGTTTTCCTTCTTCATTACATACTAATATGCAATTATCATCTAGATAAATGCATTCAAATAGTCCTTCAACTTCTCCTTGGATACCTTCCAAATCATTATTTATTTCCTTTTCATAAGGTAATTTCTGCGGTTCAATTTTTAAAATACGAATTGTCTTTTCTATATTATCCATATGCAATTCCTCCTACATTTTCATATTTTGACTTGGATTTATTTCTTCATCTAAGTTAATACAGTAATCAAGATATAAGGTAATATCAAAGCATTCGTCTTCAATTTCAATCTCTGCAATTTCTTCTCTTCTATGCAGTTCATCTAAAAGCATTGTACCTATTCCATTATTTTCTTTTACTATTAACCCATGGTTTTCTTCTATTTCATCAAAGTAAATAGCCCAGCTATCATTGGATGAATTTTCTGCAGCTTCCTTTATTATTTGTCCTGCAGCTATTGAAATTTGCTGTTCAATATAGGGCATTATATTTGGCATAAATGCGGTATACCTTGCATAATTGTGTCCTTGACTATCAATTAAAATCCCATCTCCACCTTCCCTATCAAGTGCCAATAATACATGGATCTGTCCTTCAGAGTCTCTATACATTTCTTCTTTTCTTTCTATAATGAAGTCCCTGTCTTCTAATAAATTGTTACTAAATTCTTCAAACTCATCCCCATTCATTAATTCAATACCTTCAATTACACAATTTTGTGTATTGAATTCAGATATTTTTCTTTGTAATATTGCCTTTGTAATTAACATAAAGAGTCCCCCTTTTATTTTAAAATATGTGGTCTCCCATACAGCACCTGTTTATTTGAATCAAATAAATTTCGGTACACTACCTTGCCCTTTGAATAAGAAGCATCGATAACCTTACCACCTCCTGCATAGACTCCTACATGAGTAATATTCATAAATCTTCCATTTGGCTGATGACTCCAAAACACTAAATCTCCAGGTACTAAATCATTTTTTGAAACAGTAAGATTGTTATTTACACAGAATCTTGCCTGCTCTGCTGCAGTTGGCGGGAGATTAATGCCTATCTGACGATAGCTCCATAGGGTTAAATAACTGCAATCAGTATATCTGCCTTGTCCCCTTCTTTCTTGTGAATAAGGATCCCCTAGTCTTGACATGGCAAGTCTCAATATTTCAGAACCTTTCTCTCCTTCTGGCAAATCATTATATAAATTCTCCAGTTCTTCTGGAGTAAGGCTTTGTATCCAGTCCTCCCATTCAGCAAAACTATCGCCTTCACTTGGTGCAGGAGTTCCATATTTTATCCTATAATAGATCTCATTGGCATTTGCCATATCTTCATAGTTCACTGCATTCCCCATCTCTAATTCTATATTCTTATATATTTCTGATAGATTTGTTATTGGGATAGCCACTATATAAATTTCTTCATACTCATTACCCTCTGAATCAGTTATGGTTCTTGTTCGTTCCTCATAAGTAACAAAGCAATCGATATACTTTCCTTGATTCACCCTAGATGGATGATTTTCGCCGAAATACAAGGAATAAAAAATAGCCTTAACTCTGATTGAGTCTAGACTATTTCCATCTTCTATTTGGCTGTTTACCTCCTCCATCTTCCCATCAAGTATTAAAAAGCTCCTACGCATATCTTCTATATGTCCCTTGTATTCTTCAGGAATATTCCCTGATATACTGGATTCATTAAAGGATAAGTATAAGGCATTATTGTTATGACTTGCTGTTCCTGAAAGTAACCCGCATAGAATAACAATGATTAATATAAAAGGAGACAGGATTGCTGCAATAGTCCATCCGATTCCTTTTCTCAGTCTTTCATCTGACAAGGCCGATATTCCTGCCTTTGCAATAACTCCCATTGAAGCAGGATCTGCCATTTTTCATCACCACCATCTCATTCCAAATATGTCTACCTGCTTAGGTTCGTATTCATCCATCTCTTTGAACTCTTCTATTTTATTTTGGTTTTTCTCTACTGCACTATGAAGAATATTTGTATCAAATCCTGCATCAATATAACCTTCCTCTATGGTTTTTAGATAATTTTCTGATGGATTCCCCAGCTTATGCCCTGCTGTCATTATATAAATCATCGCTGTAGTTTTGTGATCACCTATGGTGATATCAACTCCAGCCTTCTCATAAAAACTTGGATATCCTTCATATCTGTCAAGTGCTTTCTCATCATCAGGCTTGATACTCCATAGTAAAATCGGTACTGTACTTCCTTTAGATGGTTCTACAGTTGCTACTGCATTATGTCTTGACCCACGGAACACAAGCTCATAATCTTTCAGTTCCGATGTTCCAATGACTCCCGCAGTAGGACATCTGTGTTTCATCTGATTTAAGTTTAGGTTGCTTCCATAGGCAATATATAGTTTATGAGTTGAGTCTTTATCTATCTTTGTTTCTTCCATCTTGACCTCCTACTGATTCATAGACATAGTAAAAGCAGGAGATTCTTCCTCCTGCTCAGCTATTTCCATATTATTATTTTCATTTTCCATAATTTCTTCCTCTTCTAAAAGTTCTTCTTCTCTCTTTTTTCTTAGTCTTTCTTTTTGTGCTTCTGCCTGCTCTGGTGATTTCCAAGCTATATTTCCTTCTAAATTATCTAAGAGATGTTTTCTTGCTGTCTTAAATTCATCTCCTATCATCCCTAAACGAAGAAGCCACACACGAAATGTATATTTCTCATTTTCAGATACAGTTTTTATTGGACTTGCAGACCTTTGGTTATAAGCTTGGGCTGTTATTGCCATACAAAACTGTATATATGCTTTTAATTTTCCAGCATGTAAAGACCCATTAAAGGCACGAAACTCTATTGTTCCTTTTTGAAAAACTGAATGTAGATTCAAACATCTATACCTGCTGTCATGGTAATGCTGATGGCTTCCATCCCTTCCCTTATACCAAAGACTTTGAATTCCACTTATTGTTTTTGGTTTCTGCTTATTCAGTTTTTCCAAGAAATCTTTATCAATCTTTTTGCAATAGCGATTCTCCCTCTCTGAATCTACCTTTAATGCTTTATATATCATATCTTCTTTTGCTGCTACAATATTCACAAGATTTCTAAGCTGATAAGCTTCAAATGGTGCCGCATTGATATGAATATGGATTCCGCAGGACTTATTACTGAAGGCTCCAGCCTCTCTTAGTTTTCGTATCATCTCCTGTACCTTTTCTATATCTTCATACCTGCAGATAGGACTGACAAGCTCCACACTATATTCTCTGTCAGCTAATTGCTTTCTATTTCCCACCCTTTTCTGACACTTAATACTACCATCACTTACAAGTTTCCACTTCCTATCCTCATTATCTCTTACACTATAAGTACCATAACCCCCTCCTTCATGATTAACAGTAGAGCCAAGATATTCAGCAATTACTTCAGCAGCTCTCCTTCTTGTTATGCCTGTCATTTCAACTTCAATTCCAATCTTCTGCTCTCTTAAATCCACATATCCACCACCTTACCATTGTTTCTTCCCTTCGATGATGTCCTTAGCATTTTGAAACCCTGCATATTGAGAAACAGTTATAATATATTCTGTGAGTCTTTCATTCCTCCAAGCATCTATAAGCTGACCATGACATAGATCATGGAGTTCATTTATCTTTAATATAGTGCTTTCAATAATTTTAGATATCTTCATGGGATCTCCATCAGAGAGCTTTAGTTTGTCAATATATTCATTAAGAATACTGTTGAACTTATCAATATGCCCTTCACCATACTGGTTATATGCAAGGAATGGATTTTCATATTCCTCACCATTGATACAGTACTTTATCTGTTTCAATAATCTTGGTCGATTCTTCTTTTCTGCCTTTAGATATTGCTCCATAAAACAAAGCAAGTCATTATCTTTATCTGGAGTGTAGCTGATACATACCCTCAAATCATCCATAATGCCTTGCTTTCCTTTTCTACAAGATTCAATTTTTTCCTGCGTTTTAAACCACTGATCTTTTTCAATAATCACTATCTGCCGCCTGCCTTTCCAAATAATTTTTCTTTATATGCTGGAGCATGGACAGCCAAATTATATCTTTCATTGCCGCATTTATATAAGCAAACCCCTCTTTGAGGAAATTTAATCAGATTGTATTCTGACTCTTCAAGCTGTAGAGTATCCATATAGAAATGCTTATCAATGTTTCCTGCATTAAATAAAAAAGCGTGTGCTGGAATAGAAAACAGTGGCTTTGTCAGCTCCCTAATTCCTTCAATATTGAAGTCCTCAAGGTTTTGACTGCTAAGTATTACCGCTGATTCTTTCTTTCGCACTCGCTTCATAAAATTACGTATATATTCTATTGCAGTAAGATTGGTAAGGAACAGATATAGCTCATCTATCCCTGCTGCAGTATTTCCTTCTGTAAGTAGTTTATCTGACATAAAGGATAATACATTAAATAACAATGCATTCTTTACATTTTTGCTGGCTTGTAATAACCCCTTTACACCAAATACAATAAATCTATTTGAAGTTATATTTGTGTGTCCATTGAAAAATTTGCTTTCCGCTCCTTGGCACATTGAATGAAGTCCTAGTAAGATTTCTTGTAATAGTTCTGCTGTATAGAGCTGATACTTTCCCTTTTCATAGCCTTTGTATTCTTCCTCTATCAAGGTATATAAGTCTGATAAAATAGGATAATCAAATGATTCTAATTGACTGAAATTGGTGCTGTCACTGATGTTCCATTTCTTATAAATTTTGCCAAGCATAATTTCTATTACATCTATATGCCTATCATCAAAATCTTTATAACACCGGAAGAAATCCTTTAAAAAGCTTATATGCTGGCTTAGTTTGGTGGCTTGTCTGAATGCTATAGGGGCATCCTTGTCATGCGGACTTCCTCCTTCATCCCAGGTTTTTGGTTCTAATGGATTTATCATATACTCTCCACTCATTAAATCCACAAAGCACCCACCTATATTTTCTGCTAGTTCTACATACTCATGCTCTGGATCAAGACATATGACATTCTTTCCTGATTCTAATATATTGCATAATATCAGCTTTAATAAATAACTTTTCCCTTGTCCTGAATTTCCAAGGATTAGAATACAAGGATTAGTTTTATCATCATCTCTTTTATCAAAATCTACAATAATATTTGAACCAAATTTATCCCTGCCTAAATAAAAGCCATTGCTATCAGTCTTTCCTGAATAGTTAAAGGGATAAAGATTGGCAACGGAAGATGCTGGAAGTACCCTTTCAAATTGGCTTCCAAATATATTCCTGCCCGTTGGACCTACACATAAAAAGCCTTGCTGTTGCCTGAGCATAAGCCTATCTACATTTAATTTACTTCTTACAAGCTCTGTAAGTACATCCGTCTGCAATAACTTCAAGCTATCATAATCACTTGCAATAAGTTCGATATATACTGCACAGTGAAGTAGTGGTTCTCTGTTCCTATGCATTTCTGATACAAGGGTCACAACATCCTGTAGATTGCTTTCTGCTGTTACAGTCTGCTGTAAATCATTTGTATTATCGGTATTCATCCTATTTTTATTAGCTGCATTATGAATGATTTTCTTTTCTTCACTTGGAGTTACCTGCCTAGTATATATTCTAAGAGTTACACCATCCTTCTCCCCTAAATGACGAAGAATTGCTTGCTCACTGGTGCTTGTTGGGTATTCCCTGAGTGCCCATACACATCTATAGGTATTGCCACAGATAAAATGGTCTGTGTTAAATTTGATGATGGATGGAGCTATCATGTCTATAAAGGTTTTGATTTTTTCATCTTCGATGATAGATACTCGCCTTTTCACCATAACATTCTCTTGCCTCCCTTTCTTTTTTATACATTAAAAAACCCTACACATTTAGAGTGTAAGGCTATATATAACTATATATCATGTAAACTAATTACTTTTCCAAATCACATTCATCGCCCATCCTTCCTTTATAAAAAAGCAACCTGGAAGGTATTTTTCATAGATTCTATAATATTCACTTTCTGATAAATATCTATCTTCAGCCAAATGCGAAAGCCATTCTCTCGAAACGCTATGAGAAAAGACTCTTTGAGCATTCTTTAGCCCATAACGCCTCCAGTTAGGTAAAAACTCCAATAATGCTCCAACAACATATGTCCATTTGGCAGGAGTAGGGTTTTCTGAAACATTATCTTTGATATATATGACTCCTCCATTGTTGATTAATGAAATGCAACGGCTAAGTACATTTTCAATATCAAGATGGTGGAATGTTGTACGGCTGATAATCATGTCAAACTTTTCTTCAAAGTACATTTCATCAGCATTCATATTTATAAACGAAACATTATTTATGCCATTAATATTTTTCTTCTTCTCGGCTATTTGTAAAAATGAATCCGATATATCAATTCCAACTACTTGCTCAAAATATCTGGATAATAAAATACACCTATTCCCAGAACCACAACCTATATCTAGCACTTTACCTCTTTGTTTAGGCATGTTTTCAAGAAGAATATCATCCTCTTTCTCAGTTAATGAAACTACAAAATCATATTCTAATGAGACTTTATCAAATTGTTTAGCTGTACTATTTTTGTTCATAATTCACACCTCAATGCTGATGATTTAATCAATAGGAATCCCTGTGCCATAAGTTATAGCAATAATCCGTTTATATTAATCTATCTTTTTAACTATACTATAGGTTCTCTTAAAAACATTATATATTTTTAAATGTATTTAATAATCTTCCTATACAGCCCATATAGTCTTGGCTGGCAAAAACTACCCAAAGCATCTAATCCAATATTTTCACGAACATTCCTATCTTCAACTTCAAATAATCTATGAAAATCATCCTCTGCTCCAACATAGACTGATTTATCATAATTCAAAAAGTACGGATTATTTCTGAACTGATCGCCAGTAATATCTATTATAATCTGATTATCCGTCAATAACCATGCATGAGACTGGACGTTTTCAAATGAACCACGTCTAAACGTACCACAAACATAATATGTTCTAATGTCGTTTTCCAACAGAAACTGTGCTAACAAATCACTAGTATCACCACAGCATCCACGTGGAAAATTACAAAATGAAAGGTCCCGTTCAAACTCTCCTAACTCCCTAGCTATATCTATAGCATTTCGAAAATTATTGGCTAATCGTTTAATATCTTTCATCATACCTATCCTCCAGATAAACTCCTAATTTATACATATTATAGCATGTACATTCTATTAAATAAACTTGCATTTACTAAAATTTACATATCTCCAAATACCACCCACCTCTCTCCATCATAATCTTCATACCTTTCCGTTGTTACATTCTGCTCATAATATACTCCAAGGAGTCTCTTAATATCAGTCTTGTCTGCTCTTCTAGCTACAAAGCCTTGATCTTTCAAACTCTTTTCTATCCTTGCAAGATAAGGAAATACATTTGATTCCTTCTCATCTTTAAGCCTTATAATAATTAAAAACTCACGGGCAGTTGCCATCTGCACCTGCATTCTATCAAGATTAGTACTATCCTGCTGTAACAGTTTTCTTATAATAGGATTTTGCTCCATCTCCATTCTTTTCTTCAAATATTGCTTGTTATCATCAAAGTTTTCTTTTGAATTAAGACATAACATCTCTATTTCAGCTATTCCTTTTAACACTGTCATAAGTGCATATATTCTAGCACTTACACTTTCATCCGATAATACTGAGATATTGGTTGGATGAATAATAAAATATACTAGTTCTCCATATGGAGTTTTAAGGCTATAATCTGTAATTTCATCAATCCCAATAAGTTCTTTAGTAGACTGCTTTTGTCTTTCTTTTTGTTTCTGTTTTCTTGCCAATTTCATAACCTCCATTCAAAGATTTGCTGCTTTAAAAGAAAAAAGGCACAGGCATATCGAATAAAATTTAATATACTTGTGTCTTCAAATTTTATAGTTAAGAAAGCATATACTGCTGTTATTACAATTGGGGCCATAAACCCCAGCTGTGATAGTGCAAATACAGAAATAAGAAGACCTATTCCAATGATGCCAAGGTCTCTTAGTTCCCATAGCCATAGAGTTGCCTTGGCTTTTAGATTATCTGGGTACATGTACACTGTTTATTCCTCCGTTTCTTCCTTGAATTCTCTAATAAAATAAGCAATCCCTCGCATAATATAATCTACACAAGGAATTGCTACACTATTGCCTAATGCTTTATATCTTGCACTATCAGATGACTTTTTTATTTTAGTCCATCCATCAGGAAATCCTTGGAGTCTTTCACATTCCAATGGTGTTAATCTTCGTACAAGATTCTTTGTGGTTACAAGGTTTTCACTTCCTCCTCCGTTATCCCCACCTTCTGCTCGAAGTGTTGCACATCCTTCCTTGTAATTAGCAAATTCCGACTGTCCAAACATCATTTTCCCATTATCCACAATACATTTATCTTGGCTCACATATTGGTTACCAATGCCTTTTTCATCACTTCCACACAATGCTCCTACTGTATTTTGATAAGTTTTAGATTCAGGATGGCAGATAGCATGTATATCACTTGTAGTAAGAGTATAGCTGATATTTTCTTGAAACCCACATCCATTTCCACCATTATGATCCTGTCTGTCTATGGTATTTCCTGCAATACAATAACTGTCTGAATTAATCGGTTTTGATACCAGCGGTACATTATTGCCGCCTGTTCCATAGGTTGTAGCTATTGTTGGTGCTACTTTAAGAGGACCATTGTATCTGCAGTCTTTACCGTGATTATCGAATAGAATAGGTTGATTGTTGCCACTTGTTCCTGCTGCTGATGGAATGTTTGGGTAAGCGCCATTACATATTTCTGAACCATCTTGCTGGGATGCTATTACTATGGGCTGATTCCCTCCCATGCTGGCTCTTAGTGTAGAGGTGATATTCTCTGTTATGTCCATTCGATCACCACCCTGATCATTCAGACACAGCATAGGTTCTGTAACAAAAGTCTGCATCTGCATATTCTGGGTTGCCATCAAGGCTCCTGAAATTCCATTTAAATCAATCCCTTCATTGCGTTGATTAATATGGTATGCCTTATATTTAGTAATTATATTATCATTAGATTCTCGTTCTGCACCTTCCACTTCGCCTTGAATTTCTAAAGCTATTCTTAATTGTTTAGGAAGTTCCTTGCCTCTTACTTTAGCTCTCCTGAGTATCCCTAAACATGCTGTCTTGCTCAAATAGTATTTTGGGTGCGGTGTGTCCTCCAAAATCTGCGACAAGAAAGATTCTTTTACGTCTTTGGGGGACACCCCAGTATTGAGCATCGAGAACTCTCCAAGCAATAGTGAATTCGTATCCCAATATGCACCCAGCAGATTTCCATACCCCTCCCGGAGGTCTAGGTATAAATATGGTGCTGTCTGCAATTCTTGCGGTTTCTTCAAGTACCGCTTTGAAGTCTTCTCCTCCTGCACTTGAGAATGCTCCAGGGACATTTTCCCAAACGAAGTATCGAGGTCTGATAAGGTGATTTGCCTTTCCTCTTTTTGCATCTGCATACCTCATTTCTTTTGTTATTCTTATTTGATCCATAAATAAACCTGAACGTTCACCAGCAAGTCCTGCTCTTGTACCTGCAACCGATAAGTCTTGACATGGTGAACCTCCTGTTATGATATCTACAGGAGGTAATTCTTCTCCTTTTAGCTTTGTAACATCTCCCACATGGAGCATGTCAGGAAATCTTATTTTAGTCACTTCAATAGGAAAGGACTCTATTTCACTTGCCCATATAGGAGTAATTCCATTATGGACAGCAGCAAGGGGAAATCCTCCTATCCCATCGAAAAGACTTCCCAATGTAATCATCAATACATCCCTAATTTTAAGAGTTCCTGTTCTTCTATTTCAAAATCAAGCTGTATAATTCTTTTTACAGGAATTCCTATCTTTCTAGCAAACTCAATTTCTTCAAACATTCCTTGAGAAATATGTCCTCCAAATGCCCATAGTTCATCACATTTTGTTAAAAATTCTTTTCCTATATTAATTCCTAATCTTCTTTCTTCTGGATTATTATCATCTAAAATCTGAGGATAAAGCAGATGGGGACAAAAAAAGGCATTGCCTTGATTTAATACATAACGGCATGCCTCTTTAGCATATTCTATATTTTTTTCAATATCTCCCTTATATGGAGATGCAACATATATCAGTTTCATTAAATCCTCCTATTTTATCTTTATTTTGGTACTGCTTGTACTATAGTTTTTGTTGTATTAACAGCTGCCTGTGCTGTATAAACTGCGCTCATCATATTAGCACGAGTAGATGTATCTAGTCCAAATGCTCCAGCAATCCTTGGTACTTCCCCTGCTGATAACATTAATCCAAGTCCTAATAATGCATGATCTTTTACTACCATAAGTCCTGCAGTTAATATGGTTGCTTGAAGAAATGTGGTAAGACATAGACCGATTATCTGCTTGCACCATTGAACGAATCCATCTATATAACCACGAGGAACAGAAAACATATACAGACTTCCAACGGCTATCTGTATAAGTAAGATTCCACCTCTTTTTAGGTTTGCAAAAAATACTTTAATTACTGCATATCCCATTAGGATAATAATGAAGAGAGCCATAAACGGACTTGTTATCATAGAAATCCCACCGAATATTCCTGAGCCTCCAACATTTGTAATATCTCCTACATTATTTAACTGCCCAATAATAGATGTTGTCAATTCACCTATTCCGCTGCCATAACCAGTAATACCAGCTGTTAAACTTGCTTGTAAATTAACGGATAACTTATATAGCTCTATGGGCACTGTATTAAAAAGACTTACTGCCATAAATCCTTTAATTGCATTTAAGGCTGCATCCTTAATACTTCCTCTGCCATATTGGTATTCAATCCCCGTTTCAAAACAAGACACTACAAGTCCTATTCCATAGAGTGACCATGCAAGATAAGAAAAGAATAAAACTATTGACTGAACCCAACTCATCTCAAAAAGCTCTACTCCCATATTTCCCATCTGAGCAAAGAAGTCAGCTAGAAATCCTACCAGCTGACCATAAAACCAATCTATAATTTGATCCATTACATCACCTAAGAGAAAATCCCAGATAAACATTTTATTCACCCCCTTTTGAAAAAAATATGCATCATTCTAGATTTGTAAATAGAATTATACCTTTATAAATTACTAAATACCAAATATCTGCCAATCCGTGTTTACATAAATCTGATTGTAAGCATCAACAGAATATGGTATCATAACAGCAAATATCCTATATATCTATTGAGAAAAACTTTTTGAAAAATAGATATAAAACTTAACACTTAAGAAACGAATTTATATAGTTACAACAATATTTATTTGAAGAGGTGTGGTAAACAAATGATGCTTGATATGAAGTATTTTAATGTATATTATTTCTGCCAACTCGCATACAATAATGTAATGAACAATGAAATTGGAAATCCTATTTGTATTTTTGTAGATAGCTTTTATCAGGTTGAACCTGAAAATTTTAGCGAAGAGTCGGTGCTAAGAAGTTTTTGCTGTTGGTTAGTTGACACAGTTTTTTTTGAACAAGCAAATTACATGAATAATAAAGATGTTGAAACAGACTTAGACTTTAACCCATTCACTTGGTCAATACAAGGCATCAAAATCTATTTTAATAATGAAATTAATTTATCAAAATGGAAAGATGAGTATTATGAACTTAACGATACCAATATTGATTATTTAGATATGTATTGCCAATTTACAGAATTTATCGACAAAGCCCATGATGGATTGTTTTCTAATTTTACTTATCAATTAGCCTGCGAAGTTGAGTATATTCTTTTTCAAAATAGGGCCTTTTTGCTTGAATTAAATAAGTTTTTTGCTATGCCTTTTGAAAACAATATACAAAAGAGGAGTTATATTCCTAAATGGGTAAAAAGAGCTATAACTTTTAGAGATAGAGGAAAATGTGTTTTTTGCGGTAAAGATTTATCAGGATTCAACTCCTTATTGCCAGATGGTGAAATTCATTTTGATCATATAGTTCCTCTTGAACAGGGCGGAATAAACGATGTTTGTAATATGCAACTTTCTTGTAAAATATGTAACTTAGAAAAGCACACCAATGCTTTGACAAACAATTATTACCAAATGCCCTACTTTAAATAAGAAAGATTAATAGTTGTTCCAAATATACTAGAAATATAATTTAGAAATACAATTATGAAATACAGCACAGTAGAATATGTCCACATTACTATTCTAATAGGTTTTAAGCCACTACACTAAGTATGATGTAGTGGCTATTTCTTTTCTCTACATTCCAAGTATTCTCCAAATATATACCGGTGCAGTTAGGGTAAACACCAAACATGCAAACAAAATAGCTGGTGCCGCCCATTCAAATTGTCCATGCTTTCTATAATCAAAATAAGCAGTACCAAGCTTTGCAAAGAAAAACACTGCTAAAATGAGATCTATTGCAGGAAATACAACTTTATTTACAACTGTTTTTATCTGTCCTGATGCATCGCTCCATGTCCCTTCAATTGCTCCTGCTACATCTCCTGTTCCAGAAGCTAATACTGTAGTGCTAAACATCAATATGCCAATCAACAGCAAGCACATTGTTAGTGCTATTTTCCTATTTATATTCATAAAAAACCACCTTTCTTTTTCTGTTTGATTTAGGGTTTTAAGGGTGCTATATGCCAGTCTTGCCATAAGTTCCCCCTTATTTCAAGCGAATCTGTTAGATTCATAGAAAGCATTCCAACAGGAGTCCATGCATCTATAAGCCAAGTATTTACTGTATATGTCCCATCTGGCATCCAAATCGGAGTAAAATGTGTACTATTCTTGTAAGTAGAATAATTATTTCTTTTAAACTCAAACCTAGCATTTGAACCACTTGAAATACGTTCTAATAATCTCCAATATGTTTCATATTGGAATTCTGGAAAATAGGAAACAGCATTCTGTGGGTAGGTTATTGCTGAACTTTGATTAGTGCTCACATTTCCAGTGACGGTTTGATTGATTCCATATCCACTTTTAAATGTACTCCCATTTGCAGTAGGGTTTTTACTATCGTTTGTAATTTTCATATCACTGGAAAGTTTTGCTGTGTATTGTTCAAGGTCAAATTCCCACCATCCATGATCGCACCAATAACCTGAATCCTCACCAGTACTGTGCCATACCCAATATTCCTGCCACCAAGGCCTCCATATACTCCACTTAGCTGTTGTTTTCTCTTCTCTATTCGGAACAGAAGAGTGAGAAAAAGAGTCATTTCTATCATCAGCTACTGGATTTGGTGGGGGATTTTTATCTAAGTCAACTATCTTAACATTGATGGTAGAATTTACTGTACTGCCCGGTCCACTCACTACTACATCAATTACCATATCCTGCTCTGTATCAGGAGTTGACCACTTGACCCATGCAAGCTGTGAGTCTCCATCTGGATAATATATATTTCCAACATTATAGGTTCTTCCATCAATAATAAAACTTACTCGAGTCGGTCTATCAGGATCTGACTGTCCTCCGCTAATCATAACTGAAGTGATTACTTCTGTATTTACTCTATATTCATAATCATATGCACTTACAATTGGTGGCTCAGGTTGTTCTGTAAATCGTACAATACCAAGTCCAAGAGAAGATTTTATATCTGCATTGGATGCTGCTTTTGTAGTACTTCCCTTCCATGCAGGATATCCCAAATCACCCACTTCAAGAAACATAGCAAGGGGCAAGTTTTTATGAGATAAAGATGTCATCTTAGTTCTAAGTAGTCCGTTTACTTGCTCATCATACATAGCAGCTTCCGTTGCAGTTGTGGCAATCATAACACCTTGGAATGTGTAATATGCCATCGGCTCTAAGAGTAATTTATACTCTCCACCAATTAATATATCAAAATCCATACCTGTGATTGATGCTATTGACCTTATTACTTGTTCATCTGTAAAATAACTTTTTATAGCTGCAATATTATTACTACCATTTGTACTTACAATTCTTGGCATGCTTTGAGATGGATTAACATAAGAATATGCCCCTTGCATAGGTGTCAAACCTCTCCCACTGTTATATTGAAGCTTAGATACTTTATCAAAATGAAACATAGTAGATGGAGGTTGCTTATTAGTTAAATCAATAGGAGTAGTTACTACAGAATAATCCCTTGCACGAACTACAGTTACACGCACACCGTCATATCCAGGAGACCATTTATCAGTACTAGTTCCATCTCCCATTCCACCGCCGCCTGAATCTATATTCCCATCTCCAACTGCAAATACAACAACGGGCAATATTATGCTAATTATCATTATCAGCGTTATTAATATCTTAATTTTTCTTTTCATTTTCTCTCCTTTCTGCAAAGAAAAAACACTACATCTCTGTAGTGTCTAACATTGCTATTCTTATTTAATTCATATCTCCTATCTTATTTCCATTCTCATACATATCTTCAGCTGTAGTACCTTGGTTTTCCCCACTATTCTCTATCCACCCAAATCCAGGTAGGTAGGTCTGCCCTTTATTATTGGTATCTCCGCCTTGTGGCTCATCATCCTTTTTAGGTGTTTCTGCTGGTTTCTCTACTTTATTATGCTCCACAGGTTCTGGTGGTATTTCCACTTTCTCACCATTAGGTTTGTTCGTTGGATCTTCAAGTTGTTCCTTTGTAGGTTCTTTTGGTTTTTCTGGATTGCTTTGAATAGTTTGTTCAGTTCCAGTATCTATTACTCCATTATCCTTTGTTTCTATATCAGTAATCTCAATTTCTGGTACTATAATTTCATATTCTTTTTCTGTAATTTCAGGTGTTTCTAATATAATATCTATAGAATCTTCACTTTGAATTGGTAATTCCGCTTCTGTTATAGGTTCTTTCCTAAACTGGCCACTTATTAAAACTATAAGTATTAAACTGATTATTAATCCACCAGAGACTATTAGTCTCCTTTTAGTTTTATCATTTATATTATTCATAGGATTTTGCCTCCTTTTTAAATCTAAATATATATTCCTTATAAGCCACACCCTACCACAAGATTTTCTAAAAGTCTATTTATTTCTTAAACTTCTTAAAATTTAGGGGTATAGCCCGCACTTGTCTTTATTTTCATCCTCATACTTGGCAGAAGTCTTCCCCCAAAGGATACTGGTACTTCAAGCATTATACTGCTGTCTGCCTCAAACCTTGAATCTGCTCTATCACCTGAAGCTAATGGCGCATTCCTTATATCTACTTCTAAATTCCATAATTGAAACTCCATCTTTCCATCTAATGTAGTTTTTCTATGATATCCGCCGCTTTGTCTTAAGCCAAGAATTGCATCCAGTCTATTATAGATATCCCCATAATCTAGAGATTCTTCAAAGTCATCTGCCATAGGCTGATATCCTCCTGAATAGCCTTCACGAACTCCATGATAAACATCATCATAATTATCATTCACAGTAGAAATTACTGCATCCTGAACAGCATCCCGAACACCTTGGGCAATGATCATCAGCCTAAAATATTCAGATATTCCTGTGAAAATCATTACGAGACACAAAGTCACTGCAATAATTAAGGGGAAAGAACTACCTTTTTTATCGGTTAATATTCTTTTAAGTTTATACAATATTTCACCTACTTCCAATATACTTCTGATTTCCCAGCGGCATCAGCTCTTAGGGTAACAGGAAAGGAGCCAAATCCACCGAATAAACCGATATTAGTTTCAAAAGTGACGGTGACAGTTATCTCTTCATTTAATTGAATTCTTCCTGATTTCGACCATGTGACAGTTGGTGTAATACCTGTTTTTTCTCGAAGTATAAGTTCCCTATTTGTAGTTTCTGTTCCAACTCTACCTGCAATTTCTGCTTCTCTCATAAGTTCAGTAGCAAAGGTATCTACCTGTTGTTTTATAATATAAGCTGGGAATACTCTAACTGCAAGAGCAATAACAAGCATGGCACAAAGAACCAGTACTGCCACATCTATATATCCCTCTCCTTGCTTGGATCTTAAAATCTTATACAAATAGACACCCCCTAAAACATTCCACTAAGGGAACGTATAATTTCATATATGATAATGGCCATATAAGTCATTAAGAAACACATAAGCATTACAAAAGAAAACACTCGAATCTTAGGAGGTATCTTCATAGCCTGTGCCTTTAATCTTTGAAGTTCAAGCTGTTTCATATCATGGGAGAGCATTTGAAAATACATAGTTCCATCATCTCCACGTAAAACCCCGATTAATCCCCTTGTAATATCCGACAGCATAGGTGAGTTGATTCTTGCCTCAAATCTTGTAAGTGCTGCCTCATAGGACGAAGATCGCATATCTGCAGTTAAGATATCCAGTTCATCTGTGAAATCTTCACCAGCATTTTTCTTAAAGTTCTCTAAAATGGACAATACATCTCTGCTTGCCTTTAACTCTTGAGTAATGGTTGCTACAAATCTTGGCAGCTCTCTTTCTATTTTGTCTCTTTTTTCCTTCAGCTCTTCATCGGCTTTTCCTATCTCCTTAAAATATACTAGGACACTTAAGAATACAATAACTGGTGCTAAAAGCGGTAATATTATTAAGGAGGGAACTACCCCCAATGCAATTAAGCCTGATTTGATTATGGCAGATGCCATATATTCTTCTGGTGTCATATTTATACCAGATGCATTCAGTGTATTTTTCATTCGATTTCTTTTATACTCATCAATGGGAATGTATTTAGAAAGCTTTACTGCCCATCCTTGAATCATTATATCTATATTTTTTATCTTTGCGCTTCCCTGCTTTCCTGCAGATTGCATTGCCCTTTGTGCAGCCAGACTTGGGAGCTTTAAAACATCAGCTATTATAAAAAACAGTCCCAGAGCTAGGAGTATCCCAAAGATAATAATTAAAAATGTCATCTTTTCTACCTCCTATACTCTATTGGCTGAGTTAATTTAATTACAAAAGCTGTAGATATAAAAATGGCTGCAATGCAAACGGATATAATTATCTGCCCCATGACTGTATGCATCAGTGTATGATACCAATCCTTATTGAGAAAATATAAAAGAGGAATATTGCCAATAACCAATATCTGCATAGTAATAAATTCTTTTCTTGGTTCAAACACCATATTTTCAAGTTCTCCGTTCACTACTCGCATATCAGACAATTTGCTTACAATGGGAGTTAGTGTTGTCTTTAAACTTCTGTCAAACTGACAAGCAATTAAAGCATCGCACCACTCATGAAAGACTGCATTATCGATTCTTCCCTTCATCTCTTGTAAGGATGCTATAACATCTGGATTTATAAGTTTTATTCTAGATACAAATTCCCTAAATACAGATAGTACTGGAGGATTTAAATAATTCATATTTTCTTCCACAGCAGTTAAAATATCCTCATTTCTTAGATATGCTGTTGTGATAATACTAAGAGCTGTTTCAAGTTCAGCTGATATAGCTTTTTTAAAGTGAGTCTGGGTAATACGAACATACCAAAATGGTATAAGCATAAAACCTATTGCCATTACTGGAACTAAAAACAAATTTCCAAGAATAATGGCAATAGATACTCCTATGGCAAAGAGTAAAAGAGATAAGGCACAAAGCATAGGAAACTTACTCTCTCTTCCAGTTACTCTTAATATCTCCTGAACTTCAGCAATTTCACGTCTGAAAAAAGATAACTTTTTCCGTTTAGTAGTTTCATTAATCTCATCTTTAATGCTCTTAGGCTTGTTCAGTAACCCTTTAAAGATACTATCCGTAAACTCCATTGGGGAGATATCAAACAAAATAAAAAAACCTGTAATCATTCCAATACAGGCCATTAACAAGATGGTACTCATAGACTTTGTACCTCCTTCTTTTTAAGTTTTTCTATAGTACTGATTGGCATTCCATTTTCTAAAAATCTCTTTGATAGGCTCTCTGATATGCTGTTAACCTGTTCATGATAGCCTTTAATTATAAACTCTCCATCTTTCATTCTATTTTCAGTAATAATGTACTGAAACAGCGGTCTATAATTTCTGCTGCCATCAGACAATATTTCACATTCCATAATCTCCATCAATTTTCTTTCCTTATTTTCAAGTTGCTTACAAAATACAACTATAGGATAGGCCTCAGTTACATAACCCATAAGTGTTTCATCTGTCATATCCACTGCCCTTTTACAAAGGGATACCATCCTTCTGTATGTTGCCTCACAAGAATTTGAATGTATAGTGGTAAGAACAGCTACCCCTGTCCTTGCTGCTTCCTGTGCTGCATTGGCTTCCGCTCCACGCATCTCTCCCACAACAATAATATCTGGATTAAATCTAAGGGACATATCAAGCAGTGTAATTTGGTCTATTCTTTGTCTTTCATTTTCGCTGTCACGAGTAATGGTATGGACAACAGAGTTAGTCACTCTTCCATCCTTTTCACGAACCAAGGCAAGCTCACGGGAACCATTTTCAATGGTAAATATTCGCTTATTATCAGGAATGGTAGTCAGCAGCCATCCAGCTATGGTTGTTTTTCCTGAGCTTGTTGCCCCTGCCACACAGACAGAAATTCCATAACGGATACATTCTGATAGAAAATCCAACATAGGATCTGTTGCAGTTCCCCCATTTATAAAATCTTCTTTCTTCATATTATGTGGATTTACAATACGAATAGATGCCGATATACCCACATCTTCATCTACCAACGGAGTCTTTAGTACTGCAATACGAATATTTTTGGATAAATGCCCAAGAACAGCGGGACTGGCATTATCAAGTACCATACCTGATATATGAAGCATTCTCCTTATCACATTGATGGCATGTTCAGGTGAATCAAAGTGCTCCTCCAGTTTCTCGCATCTGCCATCGGAATATTGTATCTCAATATCCTTCCATGAATTAATATCTATTTCCTCAATTCCTTTTCCATAGATATATTTTGTTAAGAATCCGAACTCAGCCATTTCACTGTAGAGCTCATCGATAAGTTCTTCGCTGTTCATTCCTTTTACAGAAATCCTGCTATCTTGTATATATTTAGATATATATCTTTTTAAATGTTCCTTAGAGTCCTTCACTGTTCCATCAGTAATGAGAATAGAGTAATTGCTTGAAATATATTCCTGAACATCTTTTAAAACTGCAAAGAAATCTCTTCCTTCTGATTCTGGAGTAAAAAATAAGGAGTGGGTTCTCTTTTCAGAACCTAACTCCCCTTTGTGTTTATGTGAATCCCTAACAGTTTTATCTATGGGTTCACTGCTTATAATTTCATTTTCTGCTAAATTAGCATTTCCAAATATGACATTTTGTTGGTTTTCTTCTTTTAAAAACACAGCTTTATTTCTTTTTTTACCTAGCAACCAAATACCTCCTTTGCAATCTTCTCAATTTCCTTACGAAAGGATCTGCTGTCCTTCATTGTTAAATCTGCAAAGAGGTTTCCTGCAAGATATTGTTCTTCCAGTTCCTGTGAATGTGGAAGTTTAAAAGCCACACTTCCAAGTGCTTGACTTATATTATCAACACTCTGCTGCGGCTTTAGATTTGATACTACCTTATATTGCTTATCTGAATCCCATTTACTGTCACGAAGCAGTGGTAATTGGCTTGATAAATAACTTATACTTTTCAAATCACAATTAGCCAATCTTAAAACTGAGTCAGATTCCATAAGTGCAACTGCAGATAAAATATCATTTGCTATATAACTACCGCAGTCAATAATGACAAATGGTGCTATTTTACGTAAATTCTCAATCAGATCTCCTGCTTGAACCTCTGTATAAGGAGGATAGGTATATTCATTTTCCCCTTTAAGCATACCTAGAATCGTCAGGTATGATAGTTTCTTATGGGTAATCATATTATGTTTTACAAGTGCCTCGTTTACATGGGTTGCAGCAAGAATACTTCCCAAGGATTTTTCATGTTCAAGGTCTGATGGGGGACAGATACAAGGCAGCATTGGTGCTGTCATATCACATAGTAATAGGACTGTATTCTTTTTCTTATCTGCAAGATACTTGGCAAGCTTTGCAGCCAGAATTGTTTTTCCGCTTCCGGGACTTCCCCAGACAGCCAAAACCCCTCCATGCAGAATTTCTTCTTCTGTTTTTTCCTCTGTCTTTCGTGCAAAGATACTCTTCTTCTTGAAATTCAGCAATTTATTCCACCTCGCCCTCTCTTGTATCCTCAGCTATGCCTTCTTCTGATACTTCTTCATCTATTTCTTCTTGTTCTTCTGAGTAGAGTTTCTCTATTATTTCTTCCTGCATATCAGTAAACTTCTTTGTATTTTCTGGTGTTCCTCTATATACCAAGGATAAATGCAATTTCGAGTCTGCTTCTAGCTCAGCAAGAATATTTCCTTGTTCAGGAGACACTAGAAGAGTTACAGTTGATGGCAGTTCTCTTTCATCTTCAATTGACTGGTCGCCTGTATTTGCATCGTATCCTGATGAAGCAGTTACAGAAATCACTTCTACATATTTAAGTTCTGCTGGAATAACTGTTTTTCCTTGTTTTTTATAATCAGGTGCAATTACAGATACAATATCCCCGCTTTGAAGTTTTCCAGAGAGGCCATTGGCAAAGGTCTTAATGGTAATAGATATTGCTTGTTTACTTCCGTCAAGATTATATAAATAGGCATTTTCAGCTGCTGGGATGTCTGATACTTTTGTATTTAAAATATAATCTCCAATCCCTAAATCTGATTTGGCATACTTACCAATGATTGTCTCTTTACTACGAATTACATTTTCAGGCAGATTAAAACCTCCTACTTCCACAGATTGAACCATATCCTTTGTGATTTCATCCCCTGCTTTAATCTCCTTTGTTACCCTTACAATTTCCGTCTTCTGACTCATACCTTTATTAAACAGTGGTGTAAGTCCAAAGCATATAAGAAGTGATAATAAGATACAAATCACTCCGATTACTGTTCTATTCTTTAAAAAACCCATATGATTTCCCTCCTATTTTATAAAATACATTAGGCATTTGTTAAATGCCCAAACCCATTGATTTAGATGGGTTTAGTGTTAATCTTATATATAAATTTCTCTCCTGTTATGGTATAATGTAAGTACCAACAAACAAAAACTACAACAGGAGGAAACTTATGTCTATTAAATACTCTCAGCTAACACTTGCTGAAAATTTCAGTGAATGTCAAGATTTACTAACATCTGACACATCTACATTCTTCTCACTATTAGAAGAACATATTAATTTATGTGATTTCATACCAGTGGAATTTTACTGTGCTTTCCACTTATCAATAGGCAGAAAAAGGGATTATCCTTTAAAAGGATTTTTATCTGCTTTAATATTGCAGAAGATATTAACCATTCCTACTGATGCTTTACTTATCAATTTACTTTCTTTATGTCGCGAATTGCGTGATTTCTGTGGTTTTACAAAAGTGCCTGACGCCCCTATGTTTACACGTTTTAAACAGACCTTTATACCTCAATTAGAGCTTATGTTCTCTAAAATGGTTGACTATACTGAACCTATCTGTCAAGCTATCGATTCTACCCTTGCTTCAATTATTACACTTGATACTTCCGGAATTGAATTATATGTTAAAGAAAACAATCCTAAGTATTTGAATACTCTCATTAGACAGCTTAAAACTTACTATAAGAATAATCTTAACGTTGATCCATACAAAATGGCTTATGGTCTAATGCCTTCTCAAGCTACATCTTCTCCTGATGCTAAACAGATGTACATTAATGGTCATTTCTGTTATGCCGACAAATTTGCTATTATCACCAATGGTTTAGGACTTGTGCGTAATATTGCTTTCTTGGATGATGACTTCAAACAAAAGCATCAAGATATTGAAATTGACAAGAAATCCGATTCCCCTGACGAGGATAAATCAATCGGTGATTCTTCTGCATTAAAACCGGTTTTACAAGACTTCTTTGAACTTCATCCTGATTTTCACCCATCGACTTTTCTTGGAGATTCCGCCTTTGATACTATTGAAACCTATACTTTTTTAAAAGATGAATTTAATTTTAAAAAAGCAATTATCCCTTACAATACAAGGAATGAAAGTACTCTTAAAAAAGTTGGTTACAATGAATATGGTTATCCATTATGTCCAAATGACTCCTCTTTGGTTATGAAATATTGTGGGCCTTGCCGTGAAAAGGGTCGTGCCGACCGTATAAAATGGATATGCCCTAAAGTTCATATGGAAAGAGGTCAATTTGTTTGTAATTGTGACAATCCGTGCAGCACTGCCAAAAAAGGTAGAACTACTTACACTTATGAAAATATGAGTTTTCGTATGTTTCCAGGCTTACAACGTGATTCTGATGAATGGAATGAGTTGTATAAAATACGTACTGTTGTAGAAAGAGCCATTAACCATTTTAAAATGAACATGTGCATAGCCGGAAGAAAATCTCGTGACCATCTTACTACTAAAGCTGATGTGCTTATTGCAGGAATTGCTAGTCAATTCACAGCAATTATCGCACACAGATTAAGTTGTCCACAGTATCTTAGAAGTCTTAAACCACTAATTGCATAATTTCTTAATGCTTAAAGTTATTGATATTTCAATGTTCGTAGGTGTATTAAGGTTGCCCTTAAATCCAATTATTTCACTTGCTTTAACTTGTTTTTCTTTTTTTTTGCTATTTTTTATTAGATTCTATCAACAGTTATCAAAAAATCATTTTACAATTTCCTATATAAAATACATTATTATAAAACCTATCCCTAAAAAAGGAGCAAGTGGCATAGATAAGTTCTTTGCCACTTGCTTTTTCTCTATCTTAGATATCAGTACAAATAATAAATAAAATACTACTAAAGAGCTAAGCCCTATTATTAGTCCATAGGTCCCCTTCCAAAATCCAAGGACAATACTTGCTGAAGCAGTTAGCTTAATATCACCCCCACCGATACTATTTTCTTTCAGTACTGCTGCTATAAGAAAGGGTAATGCAACAAATATTCCCAATAGATTTATATAACTAAAATTCATCAATCCTGCTAATACAAGGAGCAAACAAACTATATCTGGAATCTCTCTTCTTTTAATATCTGTATAAGAGGCCGCCAAAAGCAGAAAATAAAAAAGCACCCCTTGTAAGATGCTATTAACCTGCATAATTGAACATATCTGTGATTCTCTCATTTAATGTTGGCATAACTACATCACCGAATAACATATATAACCCTGCAAGAAGTAATGCTCCTAAAACTACTGAAATAAGAATTTTTATAGCTGTGTCAATATATCCTTCTCCCCTATTATTGCTAGTTGCCGATTTTATAGCTATAAACTTATTTATGATATAATCATTTGTTTTCCTAATCGTTCTTTTCATATTGATTAGCCTCCCCTTTATTCAAAATGATAACTCACTGAATAGGTTATATTTGATTTGTTGTACATGCAATTATGGTTTGTGTAATAATAAAATTCTAGTTTAGAATAAACTCCAGTACTTAAAGTTCTGCTGAATGTTATTCCATTGCTGGTTGTTCCATAGTCAAGCTGATCCCATTGTCTGGTCAACACATTATATCCACGAACACGTCCATGGTCACTTCCACTATGTCCTGATACAGGAGGGACAGTAAATGTATATTCACTAATAGTCGCACCATCCAATCCATTTTCTAGAATCACTGAATCAGGGCCAGTTAGCGTCATACCCCCACCACCGTTTGAATCAGCTATAAAGAATACAATCGCAGCCCAAGGAGATTCTGCACCCGTAGAATCCACAGCCTTTACACGAACTGTATTTTTCCCTAATGGATAGACTTGTGTTTCTGCATTACGTCCCTCCCAAACATAGGTAATTGGATCATTGTCTGCATCAGTGCTCTTAGCTGTAATGGTCACATTAGTACCAGGAGCAACACTATTCCCGCTAGGTGTCCTAGTAATTACAGGAGTAGTCGGTGCTGAGTTTGCAATTGTAAAGCTCTTTTCTGCCCAAGAGGAGTATGCTCCTGCTATATCCCTTGCTCGGACACGAACCGTATGTGTACCTACTGAATAATAGTTATCACTGGTTCTCCCTTCATATTCCAAGGTGGTTGCATCTCCATCTGCATCATTGGCTGTTGCCTTTATATCAACGAAGAATTTACCATCCTTAACAGTTCTTGTTGGTGTGGCTGT